>JACXUS010000349.1 GCA_014763785.1 Sphingomonadales bacterium
ACCACATCTGCCGCAGGGCCCAGCACCTCGGCGCCCGCCGGACCCGAGAGGACGGCCACCGCCCGCATCCCCGCCGCCCGCGCCGCCCTCAGATCATGCAGGCTGTCGCCCACCATCGCCACCGCGCCCGGCGCCACACCCAGCGCCGCCGCAAAGGCCAAGAGCTGCCCCGGCCCCGGCTTCGCACCGTGTCCGCTGTCATAGCCCGCGATAAACTCGAACTGCGCCAGCACCCCGGCCTGCGTCAGATGGGCCCGCGCCGAAGCCTCGGAATCGTTCGTCGCAACCCCGAGCCGCAGCCCCCGCGCCCGCAGCCCGCCAAGACAGGCCTCCAGCGGAACCGCCGCCACCTGCGGCGCCACCGCCGCGGCGGCGTCCAGCTCGGCAATCAGACCCGCGGCATCGCGTCCGGGCAGATGCGGCACGAGTCGTGCCGCCACCTCGGCCACAGTGCCCGCGATCACCACCGAGCCCGCGCGGAAGGCCGGACCCTGCGGATCGAAGCCGATCGCCTCGGCCAGCCGCGCCGCCAGCCCGGCATCGCCCCCCGCCAAGGCCTCGAGCATCCCGGCCGCCCAGGCCGCCCATGTCGCATTGAAGTCAAACAGCGTGCCGTCCTTGTCAAACAGCACCGCCGCGATCGGCGCGCCCCCGCTCATGTCCAGTGCTGCGTGTCGCCGCCGCCCAGAACGGCGCGGGCCATCATCACCTGTTCGGGGCGGATGTTCTGCGCCGCGGCGCAGGCGATCACCCAGTCATCGCTGCCCAGCACGAAATCGAGCACCGACGCCAGCAGCGCCGGATCATTGGCCCGGGCGCGGATCTGCGCAGCATCGCCCCCCGACGCCGCGAGGAAGCTTTCGAACAGGCTGTCCTCGGCGGCGAGCCAGGCCAGCGACCGCAGGCCGATCAGGTGAGCGAGTTCTTGCTGCATGGGGGCGCTTTCGGGTATGGTGAAAGAGTTTATTAACCTATTCTGATCAAACATACAGGCAGAAAAGCCGCAAGCGTCCCGGGGCGGTCCGGGGCCCGCATCGCAAGCGGCCGTGCGCCTGACACGTGCAGGCAGGTGGAAGGAGTTCGAGCGCCCATGGCAGGCAAAATCCTGATCGTGGATGATGTTGCAACCAACCGGATCGTCCTGAAAGTCAAACTTTCAGGGGCGCGTTACGATACGGTTCAGGCGGCAACAGGAGCCGAAGCGCTGCGCCTGATACCCAGCGAGGCGCCCGACCTCATCCTGCTCGATGTCCAGCTTCCCGATATGAACGGCATCGAAATATGCCGTCAAATCAAGGCCGATCCGCTGACCCGCGGGGTGCCGGTGATCATGATCACGGCCTTTCCCGACACCCAGACGCGACTGGCCGCACTGCGCGCCGGGGCGGATGATTTTTTGGTCAAACCCTTCGACGAGCTGGTCCTGCTCGCCCGGCTGCGCAGCCTGCTGCGCGCCCGCGAGACCGATGAGGAACTCGGCCAGCGTGAGACCACCTGCCGCGAGCTTGGCTTTGCCGAGCCGATGGGCGAGTTCACGCCGCCCTCGCGCATCGCCCTGATCGCGCAGGAGCGCGAGACCGCGCTGCGCTGGAAGACCGAGCTGACCCGGTTTCGCCCGGGCGATTCGCTGATCGTGCTGAGCCGTGAAGAGGCGCTGGCGCAGGCCGATGACGAGACGAGCACCGATGCCTATGTGATCGAAGCCGATCTGACGCGCCCGGGCGAAGGCCTGCGGCTTATGTCCGAGCTGCGCTCGCGGCCGCGCTCGCGCCATGCGGTGATCTGCATCGCGGCACCCGATCAGGCGCGCGAGACGGCGGCCGTGGCCCTCGATCTGGGGGCAAACGATTTGCTGCCCGCGCGGCTCGATGCGGCGGGCGCCGAAGAGGCCGGGCTGCGCCTTGGCACCCAGCTTGCGCGCAAGCGCACCCTCGACCGACAGCGAGAGAGGCTCGCCGACGGGCTGCGGCTTGCGGTGATCGACCCGCTGACCGGGCTCTACAACCGCCGCTATGCGATGCCGCATCTGGCCCGGATGGCGCAGCGCGCGCAGGCGATGGGGCGGCAATTCGCGGTGATGGTGCTCGATCTCGACCGCTTCAAGTCGATCAACGACACCTTCGGCCACGCCGCGGGCGATGCGGTGCTGATCGAAGTGGCCGGGCGGCTCAGCTATAACCTGCGTCAGGTCGATCTGGTCGCCCGGATCGGCGGCGAGGAATTTCTGATCGCCATGCCCGACACGACGATGGAGACCTCGCGGATCGCCGCGGAGCGGCTCTGCCGGGTGATGGAGGAACGCCCCGTCGTCCTGCCCGACGGCAATGCGGTCGCGGTCACGGTTTCGATCGGCCTTGCGCTGGGTGGTGGCGGCGCCTCCGCCCCGGTCGATCGGCTGATCGACCTTGCCGACCGGGCCCTGCTCGGCTCGAAGGCGGGCGGGCGCAATCAGGTGAAAGTCTCGAACCGCAGCAGCTCCGCCGCCTGAGGCCCGCTCGCGCCCCGCGCCATCGCCCGGCGCGCGCCAGATCTAGCAGCCCCGGGGCGAACCGCGTCCCGGGCCGCAGCCCCGTCCCTTGCCAC
>JACXUS010000083.1 GCA_014763785.1 Sphingomonadales bacterium
GCCCCGGCCCGCGCGGCGCGCGGCTGGCCGCGCCGCTCAGCGCCGCGCCGGGCGCCCCGAGGGCCTTGCGCCGATGCTGCCCTTCTCGCTGATGGCGCGGATCTTCGAGCGCTTCACCGAGCCCGCCGATGTCGATGCCTTCCTCGATGCGCTGCCGCAGACCCAGGGCGCCACCGTGCCCGGCCATGTCGAGGCCGAGCGGATTTGGGACGATTGCGCCGCAGCGCTCAGCGCCAATCCGCTGCGCAACGTGCGTGCGCGCCTGCGCACCGTCAGCGACGAGATCCGCCAGCATGCCCATGGCCATCTGACGACCCTCAACGCCAATGGCAAAAGCCGGATTTTCGCGCTGGCACGCCTTGCGCAAAAGCCGCTCGCGCATCCGCCCGCGGGCCCCAATGCGGCCACGACCGAACTCGACCTGCCCGGCTTCGTCAACCTGCTCGAGGCGCTGATCTTTGCCCAGATGGGGCTGGTGGTCGAGATCAGGATCACCCCGGGGTCGCCCCCCGCGCTGCAGCGCCTCGCGATCAAATCGGTCGATCTGGGCCGCATCACGCCGATCACCGCGCCGCTGTGGCAGGTCTTCTTCACCAATACCAACGCCGATCCGCTGTTCCCCGGCGACTGGTCGGCCAGCGGCCAGCTGCGCCATCTGGTCTATGAGATCGCCCAGATGCGCCGCCCCGATGATCAGCTGCTCGCCACCTCGGGCTTCAAGCTGCATCGCAGCTTCTGGGACAGCCTGCAGCTGCTGCGCCCGCATGCGCAGGGGTTCTCGCCGCTGCCTTGGGCGCAATATATGTCGGTGCAGGCGGGCACGCCCGCGCATGGCACCTCGGGCGCGGGCGCCAACAGCGTTCACAAGCTGCGGCTGGGCACCCATGGCGAGCTGACCGGGACCTATAACGTGGCGAACCGCGACAGCCACCACATGCCGCAGTTCCTGTTTGTTGAATATTTCAAGAACGACGCGACGACCAAGCTGTTCACCACGCCCGCCGACCGGCTGCCGGGCTTCGAGGCCTCGAACACCCCCGGCACCTTCACCCGCGGCGCGACCCGGATCAATTATGGCGCGCTCGATCCCAACAGCGGGCGCGGCGACAATGTGCCCGCGATCTCGCTCGCCTCGCGCACCCATCAGACCGGGCGGCTGCATGTCGGCGCCGCGAGTTCCTGGCCCGGCGACACCCCGCAGGCCCATGCCAGCCAGAGCGCGCAGGTCGATGCGGTCTTCCGCACCTATGCGATGGATCAGCTCGCCGCTGCGGGGATCCCGAAGCCCGGCGGCGATCTGACCACCGATTTCAGCACGATGGCGGCCGCGGCCAATGCCCGCGCGGCGGCTGGCGATGCGGATGCGATGCACGAGGCGGTCTATACCGCGATGCGCAAAACCTATCGCTGGATGTATTACGACGTCATGCGCCCGGCGCTGGACCGGGCTTTGCGCACCGAAGAGCCGCGCTTCTATCTGGCCGCGATGGTCGCCGACCGCGGCAGTGCCACCCTTCCCGCCGATCACGATCCACGCGGCCATCTGGGCGTGGTCGGATCGGTCATGCGTCAGGTCGATGCCGCGTAGCGCGTGCCCGGCCTGCAAGAATTCATCTGAGGACCCGAAGATGCCCAGCGACACCCCCATTGCCCCGAAGCTCGTCAAAGGCGCCCTCGTCGAGATGTCCGAGCGCTTTCTGGGCCCGATCCCCAATATCATCGTCTTTCAGTTCAACCCCGAGACGCTCAGCCGCGGCCTGACCCCTTGGGCGCCCGACGCCACCGACACCGGCGAGGGCGAGGCCGGGCGCGCCAGTGCCGCAACCGCGCGCGCGGGCGATCCGACCGAAACGATCAGCCTGTCGCTGATGCTCGATGCTTCGGACGGGCTGGCCGCACCCGACGGTCACCCGCTCGATGTGATCTCGGGGGTGGCCTCGCGGCTCTCGGCGCTGGAACTGCTGACCTTCCCGCAGGAAGACCGCCTCTTGGGCGGGCTTGTGTCCGCGGTGGCCGGCGCGCTCGGCGGATCGGTCAATCTGGCGGTGCCCGAGGCGCGCCGCCGCTCGGCGCCGATCACGCTCTTTGTCTGGGGGCTGGGGCGCATCGTTCCGGTCAGCGTCACCAGTTTCGAGATCGAGGAGCAGCAATTCCTGCCCTCGCTCTATCCGCATCGCGCCAAGGTCTCGCTCGGGCTCAAGGTGCTGACCGAGGCAGAGCTCGCCGCTCATCCCAACGAGATGGCCCGCGATATCGCCAAGGTCGCCTATGTCTTCACCAAGAAACAGCGCGAGGTCTGGGGCGCGGCGAACCTCGCCAATACCGCCGAGTCGATCATGGCCATGCTGCCGTCCTGAGGAGGGATCAATGGGAGAGCCGAAAAGCCGATATGCGGGGCTGGTGCCGCATCTGATGGTGGACGCCGCGGGCCGCGCGGTGCCGGTGCTGCCGCCTGCGCCGCGGGGGGACGAGGCCTTGCAGGGCTATCACCTGCGCCGCGACCGCGAGCGGCTCGATCATCTGGCGCACAGCTATCTGGGGGATGCCTCGGCCTTTCACCGGATCGCCGATCTCAATGGCGCGATGCTGCCCGATGCGCTGAGCGAAGCGCCGGAAATCGCGATCCCCACCCGCACGAAGGCGCGCTGAGATGGGCATCGGGGTCACCATCGCCACCGGGGCCGCCCCCGCCATCACCCCCGACGCGGAGCTGACCGCCGCGGTGGCTGAGGTGCTGGTGGAGATGGCGCTTGGCGCGGTGACCCGGTTCTCGCTGATCTTCGGGATCGATCTTGCGGGCGGCGAGGTCACGCTGATCGACGATCCGCGGCTCGCCCCCGGCGCGGTGCTGAGCGTGATCGCCGATGAGGGCGAAACGCTTCTGGCGCGCGGCCCGGTGATCGGTCACCGCATCGCGCTGGTGCAGAGCGGTGAGGGCTCGGTCCTTGAGGTGCTCTGCGCCGATGGGGCGATCGCGCTGGATCGCGCGGCCAAAATCAAGGTCTGGCCCGGCGTGACCGACAGCGAGCTGGTGACCCAGCTTGTCGGCGATGCGTTCAACCCCGATGTGCAGACGACCAGTTCGCGCCATAGCGAGACCCAGAACCCCTTCGTGCAACGCGGCAGCGATCTGGCGACGATCCGGGGCCTCGCGCGGCGCAACGGGTTCCTCTTTTGGGTCGACGGCGCGCCCGCAGGCCCCGATACCGCGCATTTCCGCGCAGCCCCTGTGGACGCCGAGCCGGTCGCGGTGCTGGCGCTGGGCGATGGCGGCTCGGCGCTCTCGCGCTTTGAACTCGAGTTTGATGTCGAGCGGCCCACATCGGCCAGCGCCTGGGGCCTCGATCTGGCCGACAAGACCGCGCTGAGCGGCACCGCCGCGCAAAGCCCGCTGGCGCCGATGGCCGAGCGCGCGCTGGCAGCACTCGCGCCCGAGACCCGCGCCGCCCTGCCGCTTGGCATCGCCAATGATGCCGCGGGCGTGACCGCGCGCGCCGAAAGCGTGCTGGCCGCCGAGGGGTTCTTCGTGACCGCCCGCACCGAGACCACCGCCCAGGCCGCGGGCCGCGCGATCCGCGCCCATGAGGTGGTGGCGATTTCGGGCGCGGGCTCGGTGCATTCGGGCAATTACCTCGTTGGCGCCGCCACCCACCGGATCGGCCCCGCGGCGCATCTGATCACCCTCACGCTTATCCGCAACGCGCTTGGCGCAGCCGCAGGAGGTTCCCCATGGTCCCTGATCTGACGCAAGAGATCCTCGATTATCTGCGCGGCCGGTTCTTCGGCAAATATCGCGGCACGGTCGAGAGCAACGAGGATACGACCGGCCGCGGGCGGCTCACGGTCAAGGTGCCCGCGGTGCTGGGCGATCAGGCGGTGATGGCGATGCCCTGCGTGCCCTATGCGGGGGCGGGCGTGGGGCTGCATCTGCTGCCCGAGGCGGGCACCGGGGTCTGGGTCGAGTTTGAGGGCGGCGATCCGAGCTTTCCGATCTGGACCGGGTTTTTCTGGGCCAATGACGAGCTGCCCGAAGCGGCCATGGCGCATCTCAAGGTGCTGAAAACCAAGACCTCGAAGCTGTCGATTGATGATGACAGTGGCGAAATCATTCTGGAAAACGATCAGGGCGCGCATCTGACCCTGACCCAGGAGATCGTGGCCGATGCGGGCGCCACGCTCACGCTGAAATCCGACACGGCCGAGATGGCATCGGGCACGGCCAAGGCCACGGCAAGCGGCGCGGGCGTCACGCTGGAAGCGGGCGGCGCGGGCAAGGTCGAGGTGACGGGCGCGGGCACCTCGGTCAATTCCGGCTCGCTGGAGGTGAGCTGATGGCGGGCAATACGCTGACCGATCAGAGCCAGATGATGTGCCCGCATGGCGGCACGATCACCGCCACCGGCACTGCCCGCGTCACCGCGCAGGGCGGCACTGTGTTGACCGCGGCCGACAGCTTTTCGGTGGCGGGCTGCCCGTTTCATCTGCCCACGACGCCGCCGACCCCCTCGCCCTGCGTGATGGTCGTCTGGTCGGTGCCCGATATGCAGTGCCGCGCGGGGCAGATGCCGACGCTCTCGCAGGGCTCGGTCGGGCTTTGTTTCGCCGCGACCGGCCTGCCACAGGGGCCGGTGCAGATCACCCAGACCCAATCCGCCGCAAAGACGAGGTGAGACATGCCGATCCATGATCCGATCCATGCCCCGATCACCGCGCTGGCCTTCCCGCTGGCCATCGACCGCGGCCGCGCCGAGGCGCTGCGCGAGACCCAGATGGGCGCCCATGCCGATCAGATGTTACGGATGCTCCTGCTGACCGACCCGGGCGAGCGGCCCTATCGGCCAACCTATGGCTGCGGCATCCGGCGGATGGTGTTCTCGCCCCTGAACGAGAGCGCCGCGAGCCTCGCGCAGGTGACCATCCTCGCCGCGATCCGCGAGCATCTGTCGAGCGTCCTTGAGGTCGAAACCGTCGATGTCCGCTTCACCGAGAGCACTGCCGCGATCCGCATCGTCTATCGGCTGCGCACGACGGGCGAGCGGCGGCTTCTCAACACCGAGGTCACGCTCTGATGCCCGCCCCCGACCGCCTCGAATTGCTCGCCAACCAATCCGCGCTGACCGGGCTCGATTTCATCGCCGTCGCGCCGGGTCAGACCGAGCTTGATCTTTATTTTCTGCGCGATCCGGCGGCGATGGTCCCGGCGTTTGCGGGCACGATCATGCCTGCGCAGGTGGTGATTCACCCGCTGGGCCGCCCCGAGGACCGGCTGCCGGTGCTGAACATTTCCTGGCCGGTGATCGCCGGGCGGCGGGTCGCGCGGCTCTTCCTGCCCTTCCCGGGCGGGTTCGAGCGCCATGTGCTGCGGGTGGAGAGCCCGCGGATCGACGATTGGTATGACACGCTCGAGTTCTCCTTCAAGGTGAACTGCCCGACCGGGCTCGATTGCAAGCCGCCCGATCCCTGCTGCGGGGGCGATGACCGGCTCGATGTGGCGATCGACACCACCGCGCGCGGATTTCTGGGGGCTGCGGGCGGCGCTGATGGACTTTGCCGCGGCGCGCTGGCCCGATTGGCAGGACCGGCTGGCGCCCGATCTCGGCGTCACGCTGGCCGAGCTGGCGGCGGCCTTGGGCGATGAGTTTTCCTATCTGCTCGACCAGATCGCGCAGGAGAACCGCTTTGACACCGCGCGCGAGCGCCGCTCACTGATCCATCAGGCGCGGCTGGTCGATTACGAGCCCGACGAGGGCGCCGCGGCGCAGGGCTGGCTGACGGTAACCGCCAGCGCGCCGGGCGTGATCCCGGCGGGCACGGCGCTGGCTGCCCCTTCGGACAGTGGCCGCGCGCTGATCTTCGAGGTGGGCAGCCTTTCCGAGGCCGAGGCGGGCAAGGGCTATGGCGTCGATCCCGCGGTGAACCGCCTGCCCGCCTATGTCTTCGAGGAGGACCCGCCCGAGCCGCCCCCGGGCGAGCCCGGAGCGCTCTGGCCGCAGGGCGCGCGGGCGCATCCCTCCTGCCTGCCGCGCGGCGCGACCGAGGCCTAGCTTGCGGGCCATCATGCGGCCGCGCTGGTGCTGGACGATATCCCCGAGGACCCCGCCGCGCCGTTGGGCCGCTGGGTTCTGTTGCGCGCCGATCCCGCCGACCCCGCGCGCCCCGCGCCGCGCCAGATCCTGCGGCTGATCGCGGTCAGCAACCAGATCGACGCGCTCAACGGCAATGCGCCCTACACGCGGATCAGATGGCAGGAGGATCAACCGCTCGCCGAGGATTTCGATCTGGCGAGCCTCAGCCTGCAGGGCAATCTGGTGCCGATCAGCGCGGGCCGCACCGCGCGGCTGGCCTTTGCCACGGGCGCCCAGCCCGCCGCCGAGCCCGCCCTGCCGCGCACGGTCGAGCGCATCGGCCCCGGCGGCACCACCCGCCATCTGATCACCCTGCCCGGCTCGGCCGAATCCCAGCGCACGCCGCTTGCCCGCCTTGGCCCCACCGGCGCCGAGGCGCCCGAGCTGATCCTGCGCGAGCTGCGCTGGGACCCGCTCGCCGGGGCCTGGACGGTGCTGCGCACATGGGATTACGCGGCCTCGCTGATGGGCACCAATGCGGCGCTGCCCGAGGCGCGGGCCTATACGCTCGACGCCGGAAACTGGGGCCCGGCCGCGCGCTATTGGCGCGATCCGGCCGCCTATGCCGGGCGCAGCGATCCGGGCGGGCCTGCGCGCTTCGAGGACGGGCGGCTCGTGCATTACGATCTGTTGCCCGGCTCGGCCGCGACGATCCGCTTTGGCACCGATGATTTCGGCAAATGCCCGCCCGAGGGCACCGCCTTCGAGGCAGTTTACCGGCTTGGCGCGGGGGCTGCGGGCAATGTCGCGCGCGGCACCGTCACGCGCTGGGCCGATCCGGCGGCGGCGCTGCCCTTCGTCGAAAGTTTCGAGAACCCGCTGGCGCTGCACTCCGGCCGCGACCCCGAGCCCGAGGACCGCATCCGCCGCCTCGCGCCCGCGCTTTTCAAGGCGCTGACCTATCGCGCCGTCACCGCGCCCGATTACGTCGCCGCCGCCGAGCGGCTCGACTGGGTCGAGGCGGCGGGCGCGCGGTTTCGCCACACCGGCAGCTGGCTGGCCCTCTTTGCCACGGCCGATCCGCGCGATGCGGCGAGCCTGAGCGAGGACCGCGCCGGGGCGCTTTATGACCACCTCGATCTTTACCGCCAGACCGGGCGGCAGATCCATGTCCGCCCGCCGCTCTATGCCGATCTCGACCTCGAGATCACGCTGTGCCTGCTGCCCGGGCATGCGCGGGGCGCGGTGCGGGCGGCGGCGCGGGCGGCCTTGTTCGGCAGCTGCGGCACGCGGGGCTTCTTCGGCCCGGAAAACTTCACCTTCGGCGCGGCCCTCTATCGCTCGCAGCTCGAGGCCTGCCTCGCCCGCGTGCCCGGCGTGCGCGCGGTGCTGCGCATCATGCTGCGCCGCCGCGGGGTCTTCGACTGGCAGGAGCTGACCGGCCCGCATGTGCCCGCGCGCCCCGATGAAATCATCCGCGTCGCCGCCGACCCCGCCCATCCGGAATGGGGCTATGCGGTGCTGAAACTGGAGGGAGGCGCATGAGCTGCCCCTGCGATCTGCCCCGCGACAGCCTCCCGTCGATCCCGCCGGGCGCGGCCCCCATGCCCCATGTCTGGCCCGAGTTCACCGGGCTCAGGCGCTCGATGCTCAGCTCGATCCGCGATTTTCCCGCGCTCGATGCCTGGTCGGCGCGCGGCGAAGGCGATCTGGGGGTGATGCTTCTTGAATTCATGGCCTATGCCGGGCATCTGACCGGGTTCTACACCTGGGCCTTTGCCAATGACGCGTTTCTGGGCACCGCGGCGCGGCCCGGGGCGGTGGCGGGGCTAGCGGCGCTGATCGGCTATGCGCCGCGCCCGGGTCAGCCTGCCCGCGCCGAAGTGGCCGCCATTGCCGCGGGCACGGCGCCCGTGACCCTGCCCGCCCGGCTGCAGCTGCGCTCGGGCGCCTTTGGCGCGGAAGCCCCGCAGGTGTTCGAGACCGAGGCCGCGCAGGTGATCCACCCGGCCGCCAACCGCTGGGCGATCCGCACGCCGCGGCGCACGACCTTGGGCGCGCCGGGCACGACGGTCACCGAAGCCTTCCTTGATCTGGCGCCCGCGGGGCTCGCCTTCGAGGCGGGCGATCTGATGATGATCGCGCGGGGCGGGCAGCCGCTCGGGATCTGGCGGATCACCGCGCTCGAGCCCACCGCGCAGGCCGATGCGACGCCCGTCACCCGCGCCCACCTTGACCGGCCGCTGGCCCTGCCCGGCGATCTGCCGCTGGCCGAGCTCAGCGTTTTGCGCGCGGGCACGCTGGCGGGGCTCTTCACGCTGCCGGTGGCGCCCGATGCGGTCTATGGCTTGATCATGTATCTGGATCCGCTGCCCGCATTGCGGCATTTCGATCTGGACCGGCTGCGCGCCGATCTGCGCCCCGGAATGGCCGTCACCATCAGCTGGGGCGAGGATCACCGCTGGTTCACCGCAAAGTCGGTCAGGCCCGTGCTGCGCGAGGTTTCGGCGGCGCGCAGCGTCACCACCACGATCACCGTGGACGGCGCCGATGTGACATCCAGTTCCGTGCTGCCCGCGGTCTCGACTGGCGTCACGCGGCTGAGTCTTGATGCCGATTTCAACGCGGACGGCCGCCGCTGGCCCGAATTTCCCGCCTATATTCCGCAGCTTGGCCATGCCGAGGCCGAGGTGCGCTATGGCTGGCGGGTGGGCGCGCAGATCGTCGCCGCGCCGGTGATGGCGATCACCGCCGATCTGCCGCTGGTGCCCGAGCCCGGGCCGGATCCACGGGTATCGCTGCCGCCCGAGCCCGCGCGCCTGCGCCGCTATCTGATTGGCGATGCGGGCGGGCGCGCCTTTGCCGCCGATGGCTGGTTCGATGCGGCGGGGCAGCTCAGGCTGGCCGAGGGTACCCACTGGCCCGAGGCGCTGGTGCCGCCGATCACCGTCTGGGGCAATGTGGTGCCGGTGCGCCGCGGCGAAAGCGTGCTGGCCGAGGTGCTGGGCCAGTCGGCGGGCGGCGCGGGCGGGCAGGCCTTCGCGCTGAAAAAGGCGCCGCTCGGGGCGGCGGCCGATCCGACCGGCGCCACCGAACGCGGCTTGCGCTCGGGGCTCACGGTGCGGGTCGGCGGGCTTGCCTGGACCGAGGTCGAGGCGCTCGCGACCGCCGGGCCGCGCGATGAGGTCTTCGCCCTGCGCATGAGCCCCGAGGGCGAACCGATGGTGGACTTCGGCGATGGCACCTATGGCCGCCGCCCGCCGCCCGGCGCGGTGATCACCGCGGACTATATCAAGGGCGCGGGCGCCGCCGCCCCGCCCGCAGGCTCGATCAGCCAGATCGCGGGCAAGGTCGAGGGGCTCAGCGCGGTTCTGAACCCGGTCGGCGCCACGGGGGGCGCTGATGCCGAGGCCCCCGATGATATCCGCCGCAATGCGCCGGGCGTCGCGCTTCTGATGGGGCGCGTGGTCTCGGCCGAGGATGCGCTCGCGGTGGCGCGCGCCTTTCCGGGCGTGGTCGCGGCACGGGCCGAGCTCGGCTGGGCCGCGGATCGTCAGGCGGCGGCCATCGCGATCACGATCATCGGCGCGCCGCCCCTTGGCCCGCAGCTGGAATCCAAGCTGCGCGCGCTGGCCGAGCCCGGGCTGCCGGTTCAGGTCTCGGTGGCGGTGGCCGAGCCGCTGACCCTTGCGCTGAGCCTGACCACCGATCCGCGCCACGAGGCCGATGTGGTCGCGGCGGCGGTGGGCGCGCGGCTCATGGACCCGCGCCACGGGCTCTTGGCGCCCGCCACTATCGGGATCGGCGCGCCGCTCTTCCGCTCGGCGCTCTTTGCCGAGGTGCTGGCGGTGCCCGGCGCCGTCGCGGTGCCCTCGGTGCAGGTGAATGGCGCCGATTTCGCCACCCCCGCGCTGCGCCCCGCGCGCTCGGGCTATTTCGCCGTCACGCTGCGGATCAACGGAACGGAGGTCGGCCATGGCGGATGACGGCTACGAGGTCTATTACGCCGAGAAGCTCTGGGAGCTGATCCCCGGCGTGCTGCGCCACGAGGATGGTCTGGGCACCAACCCGGGCGTTTTGCGCGCGCTGATCGAGATCTGGGCGCGCGAGGCCGCCAAGCTGCGCCGCGGCGCCGATCAGCTCTGGGACAATGGCCAGATCGAACTGGCCGAGGATTGGGCGGTGCCCTATCTGGGCCAGCTCGTGGGGGCGCGGCATCTTGACGTTCTGGGCCCGCGCGCGAGCCGCATCGCGGTCAAGAAGGCGATCCATTACCGCCGCCGCTCGGGCACGCGGCATCTGATCGAGGCGCTGATCGCCGATATCGCGGGGCATGAGGGGATCGTGACCGAGGGCTTTGCCCGGCTTGCCCGCGCGCCGCATCGGCTCGATCCGCCGATTGCGCCGGTGCCGCCCGGGGCCGATCCGTTGAACCCGACGCCGATGGGCGGCATGGCCGATCTGCGCAGCCCGATGCGGCTGGCGCTGGCGGGCGGGCCGTTCGATGCCTTCGCCTGGCGCCCCGACCTGCGCCGCCCGGCCGCGGCGCTGATCCCGGGCAGCGCGATGTCGGTCGTTGACGCGCCGCTGGCCACCGCGGGGATCCGCAAGATCGGCCTGCATCTCTATCGCCGCCGGGTCTATGCGCTCGAAGGGGTGGTGCCCGCGCGGCGCGCGCCGGGGCTGTTCACCTTCGACCCCTCGGGGCGGGACATTGCGCTTTATCAGGTGTCGGACCGGGGTGCGGGCGGGGTGCAGG
>JACXUS010000350.1 GCA_014763785.1 Sphingomonadales bacterium
CTCTTGGTAAGGTCTTGGACAGGGCCGCAGGGCCCTCCCCCTTGCCCGCGGCCCTGTCCAAGACCTTACCAAGAGGATCCCCGATGGATCGCCGTTCCTTCCTGACCCGCGCCGCCCTCGGCGGTGCCGCGACCACGCTCGCCGCCCCGGCGCTGGCGCAATCCGCCCCGAAGATCACCTAGCGGATGACCTCATCCTTCCCGAAATCGCTCGCCACGCTCTACGGCAATACCGAGGAACTCGGCCGCCGCTTGGCCGAGGCGACGGATGGCGCCTTCCAGATCCAGTCCTTCGCCGCGGGCGAGATCGTCGGCGGGCTGCAGGCGGCCGATGCGGTCATGGCGGGCACGGTCGAGGCCGCGCATACGGTGGGTTATTATTACTGGGGCAAGGACCCGGCCTGGGCCTTGGCCTCGGCGGTGCCCTTTGCGCTGTCGGCGCGCGGGATGAACGCGTGGCATTACTTCGGCGGCGGGATCGACCTCTATAACGACTTCCTCGCCCAGCACGGCCTGATCGCCTTCCCGGGCGGCAATACCGGCGTGCAGATGGGCGGCTGGTTCCGCAAGGAAATCAATACGCTCGCGGACCTCAAGGGGCTCAAGTTCCGGGTCGGCGGCTTCGCGGGCGAGGTGCTCTCGCGCCTTGGCGTCGTGCCGCAGCAAATCGCGGGCGGCGATATCTATGCCGCCCTCGAAAAGGGCACGATCGACGCCACCGAATTCGTCGGCCCCTATGATGACGAGAAGCTCGGCTTCGTGAAGGTCGCGCCTTACTACTATTACCCCGGCTGGTGGGAAGGCGGGCCGACCGTCCATTTCATGTTCAACAAGGCCGCCTTCGAGGACCTGCCCCCGGCCTATCAATCGCTGCTGCGCACCACCTGCCAGTCGGTCGATGCGAACATGCTGCAGCAATATGATTACGAAAACCCGAAAGCGATCAAGACGCTGATCGCCGAGGGCACCCAGCTGCGCCCCTTCAGCCCCGAGATCCTGCAGGCCTGTTTCGAGACCGCGAATACCGTCTATGCCGAGCTCGAGGCCTCGAACCCGGCCTTCGCGCGGATCTGGGCCTCGATCAAGGACACCCGGGCCGAGCACTATCTCTGGACCCAGGTCGCAGAATATAATTACGACACTTTCATGATGATCCAGCAACGCAACGGCGCGCTCTGAACGCCCGAAAGCTGTGCAATTGCCGCAGCTTGCGGCATCGCGCCGCAGGCCCGCGCCCCCCGCCCCGATCCTTTCGCGGCGGGGGGCGTTTTCTTTGCGGAAATTGCGCGCGGGCAGCGCGGCAGGGCTGGACAGGGCGATCCGGTCAAGTAAAGTAACCGCCGAGAGCCATCCGGAGAGGAACCCAAAGGGGTCCGGATGGCCCGAACCGATACCGGGAGGATATAATGGATCGTCGTTCGTTTCTGACCAAAGCCGCGCTGGGCGGCACTGCGGCCACGCTCGCCGCGCCCGCGCTGGCGCAGGCCACCCCGAAAGTGACCTGGCGCCTGACCTCGTCCTTCCCGAAATCGCTCGACACGATCTATGGCGGCGCCGAGGTCCTGTCGAAGATGGTTTCGGAAGCCACCGACGGCAACTTCCAGATCCAGGTCTTCGCCGCGGGCGAGATCGTGGGCGGCCTGCAGGCGGCGGATGCGGCGGCGGCCGCGACGGTCGAGGCCTGCCACACCGTGTCCTATTACTACTGGGGCAAGAACCCGACCTGGGCGCTGGGCGCAGCGGTGCCGTTTGCGCTCAATGCGCGCGGCATGAACGCCTGGCAATACCACGGCGGCGGGATCGAACTGTTCAACGAATTCATGGCGACCCAGGGCCTCGTGGCGCTGCCCGGCGGCAATACCGGCGTGCAGATGGGCGGCTGGTTCCGCAAGGAAATCAACACCGTCGAGGACCTCAAGGGCCTGAAGATGCGGATCGGCGGCTTTGCCGGCAAGGTCATGGAGCGCCTCGGCCTCGTGCCGCAGCAGATCGCCGGCGGCGACATCTATCCGGCGCTGGAAAAAGGCACGATCGACGGCACCGAATGGGTCGGCCCCTATGACGACGAGAAGCTCGGCTTCTACAAGGTCGCGCCCTATTACTACTATCCCGGCTGGTGGGAAGGTGGCCCGACGGTCCACTTCATGTTCAACAAGGCGGCCTATGACGGCCTGCCGCCGGCCTATCAGTCGCTGCTGCGCACCGCAGCGCAGGCGGCCGATTCGAACATGCTGCAGCAATATGACTATCTGAACCCCAAGGCGCTGAAATCGCTCGTCGCCAATGGCGCGCAGCTGCGTCCGTTCTCGCCCGAGATCCTGCAGGCCTGCTTCACCGCGGCCAATGAGGTCTATGCCGAGATGGAAGCCTCGAACCCCGAGTTCAAGAAGATCTGGGACTCGATCAAGGCCTTCCGGTCGGAGCACTACCTCTGGGCGCAGGTGGCGGAATACAACTACGACACCTTCATGATGATCCAGCAGCGCAACGGCGCGCTCTGATCGTCTCTGAACCTCAGGAAACCCCGGGCCCTGCGCCCGGGGTTTTCATTTACGGCGCCCAGAGG
>JACXUS010000351.1 GCA_014763785.1 Sphingomonadales bacterium
CACCTTGCCCGGGCGCAGTCTGTGGCAGCCGTGGACGGGGGGCGCTGCCCCCCGGGGCGCAAGCGCCCTCCCCCCGGGATATTTGGGGCAAGATGAAGGGGCGATCAGGTGGCAAGAGGCCGCGGTCCGGGCCCCTCAGACCGGCCCGGGCATTGGCTTGGCCGCGCCTTCGAGGATCGAGAGCGGTTTGCGCACCGCAGCCCCAAGGCCGGGGCGGCGCGGGGCATGGACCTGTTTCGAGAGTTCGAGCAGGATCACCCCCGCGGCGAGGAAGCCCGCCGCGCGGGTGCCGATCTTTTCCCAGGCGGGCGCCGATCTGAGCCAGAAGCGGCGATGCGAGGGCGGGATATAGAGCGCGGCCGCATGGCGTTCGGGCACGAAGCCCGCGGCGCGGGCCTGGGCATCGAGCTGGCCCATCGTATAGGGGCGGCCAAAGCCGAAGGGCGTGGTCTCGCGCGGCGCCCAGAGGCCGGCGCGATTGGGCACGATCAGCATCGCCCGCCCGCCGGGGCCAAGGACCCGGCCGCATTCGTCCAAGAGCGCCTCGGGGTGGTCCGAGCTTTCCAGCCCGTGCATGACGACAAGCCGGTCGACCATGCCGGTCTCGATCGGCCAGCGGGTCTCGTCGCACA
The DNA here is from genome assembly GCA_014763785.1 of Sphingomonadales bacterium. Classification (GTDB taxonomy): domain Bacteria; phylum Pseudomonadota; class Alphaproteobacteria; order Rhodobacterales; family Rhodobacteraceae; genus Rhodobacter. The sequence continues at coordinate 633 of JACXUS010000351.1, forward strand.
GAACCGAGACATTGGGCATCCCCGCGGGCCAGGGCATCACGCCCTGTTGGGCGGGCATCAGCCCGATCACCCGGCGCGCGGGTTCCAGATAGGGGCGCAAGAGCGGCACGGCAAAGCCGAAGCCCGCGACGGTGAGGCCGGTCAGCTCGGGCCCCGCGGGCCACAGGCCCAGCATCCGGTCGCGGATCGCTTTCTGGGCCGCGCGCCCGAGCTGCGTGCGATAGTAGAAATTGCGCAGATCGAGCACGTCGAGATGCATTGCGCGAAAGGGCTCCGTCGGTCAGGGTCGGGGCCGAGGATAGCGCAAACCACGGGAAAGACCATGGCCGTCGAACTGATCACCATTCCCTGCCGGGCCGATAACTACGCCTGGCTTCTGAGCGACAGCGCAAGCGGGCTGGCGGCGCTGGTCGATGTGCCCGATGCCGCGCCGGTGCTCGAGGCGCTGGAGGCGAGCGGCTGGACGCTCGATTACATCTGGCTGACGCATCACCATGATGACCACATTGCCGGTGTGGCCGAGGTGGTGGCGGCGACCGGCGCCAAGGTCTGGGGGGCCGCGGCGGATGCGCATCGGCTGCCGCCGCTCGATCTGGCGCTGACCGAGGGCGCGGCGCCCGATTTCGGCGCGCAGGCGGTGCAGGTCTTTGACGTGCCCGGCCATACGGTCGGGCATATCGCCTATTACCTGCCGGGCGCGGGGATGGCCTTTACCGGCGACAGTCTGATGAGCTGGGGCTGTGGGCGGCTCTTCGAGGGCACGCCCGCGCAGATGTTTGGCAGCCTTGCCAAGTTCGCCGCGCTGCCGCCCGAGACGGTGATCTGTTCGGGGCATGAATATACGCTGTCGAACGGGCGGTTTGCGCTGAGCCTCGAGCCCGATCACCCCGATCTGTTGGCACGGATGGCGGCGGCCGAGATGGCGCGCGCGCAGGGCCATCCGACGCTGCCGGTCGATCTGGCAACCGAGCTTGCCACCAACCCGTTCCTGCGCGGCTCCGATCCGGCGCTGGCGCGCGCGCTGGGGCTGGCCGAGGGGGCCGATGCGCTGGCGGTCTTTACCGCGGCGCGGGCGGCCAAGGACCGCTTCTGAGGGCTCAGCGCGCGCCCGCGGGCGGCTCGGCCGGGGCCTGCGCCTCGGCCGGTTGCGTGGCCTGACCCGCGCGGGCGGCGCGCAGCACATCGGCGATGAAGAGCCGCGAGAGCGCATGATAGAGCGGGGACGGCGAGATGAACCGCGAGGTGCCATAGCCGATCATCGCCGCCGCCATGATCGGCACGATATTGGCGTGGTTGCCGGTCATCTCGAGGATGATGACAAAGGCGGTCATCGGCGCCTGCGTGACCCCCGCGAAATAGCCCGCCATGCCGAGCACCGCCGCCAGCGCCACATCCGAGGCCAGGAGCGCGGCGATGGTCGCGCCAAGCCCGGCACCGACCGAAAGCGAGGGCGCGAAAAGCCCGCCGGGAATGCCCGAGACGGTCGCGGCCAGCGTCGCGATCAGCTTCGCGGCGAAATAGTAAAGCGGCGGGGCATGGCCCTCGACCGCGGCGCGCGCCTGTTCGTAGCCCGTGCCATAGGTCTGCCCGTCGGTCGCGACGCCCACCACCGCGGTGATCACGCCTGCGCCAAGCGCCAGCCCCAGCATCATCCGCCGCGGATGCGCCGAGGCCGCCCGGATCCGCCGGATCCGCCGGGTGATGGCGAGCGTCGCGCGCGAGAACCCCGCCCCCGCCATGCCGCCGATCAGCCCGCAGGCGCTGACCAGAAGCCAGTCGCGCGGGAACTCGGCCGCGGCCTGCGACACCCCGAAATAGGTGTAGCTGCCCAGAATGCTGAGCGAGGCGACCCCCGCGATGATCACGGTCGAGAGCACGATCCCATTGGTGCGCGCCTGATAGGCCCGGCTCATCTCCTCGATGGCGAA
>JACXUS010000352.1 GCA_014763785.1 Sphingomonadales bacterium
GGTTTCGGCCCAGAGGGATTTCGGGAACGCGACGGGGGCTGCGGGCGCGGTCATGGCGGGGCTCCTTCGGGGTCAGGCGAGACTGTGGACGGGGGGTTCCCAGGACCGGCCCGGGATCGACTCGAGCAGGGTGCGGGTATAGGGATGCTGCGGATCGGCAAAGACGCGGGCGGAGGGCCCGGCCTCGACGATCTCGCCCTTGGACATCACGATCACCTTGTCGCAAAGCTGCGCGGCGACCCGCATGTCATGGGTGACGAATAGCAGCGACAGATGCAGCCGGTCGCGCAGATCGGCCAGCAGCCGCAGCACCTGCGCCTGCACCGAGACATCCAGCGCCGAGACCGGCTCGTCCGCGACGATCACCCGCGGCTCCATCGCCAGCGCCCGGGCAATGCCGATCCGCTGGCGCTGCCCGCCCGAGAATTCATGCGGATAGCGGTTGGCCGCCGCCGCGGGCAGCTCGACCAGTTCAAGCAGCTCGCGCGCCCGTGCCAGCGCCGTCTCCCGCGCCACCCCCTGCACGATCGGCCCTTGTGCGATCAGATCGACCACCCGGCGCCGGGGGTTGAGCGAGGCCATCGGGTCCTGAAACACCATCTGGATATCCTTGCGCAGCGCGCGCAGCTCGGCGCGCGTGGCCGAGAGCAGATCGCCGTCATGGATGCGCACCTCGCCCGCATCGGCTGCGAGCAGGCGGGTCACGATCCGCGACACCGTGGTCTTGCCCGAGCCGCTTTCGCCGACCACGCCCAGCGTCTCGCCGCGGCGCAGCTGGAAGGACAGATCGCGCACCGCAACGACCGGCGCACGCTTGCCGCCCAGAAGCCCGCCCCGCGCGCCGAAGGTCTTGCGCAGGCCCCGCGCCTCGAGCACGACCGGCTCGGTGGAGAGCGGCTTTTCCGGCGGCGGGCGCAGCGAAGGCACCGCCGCGATCAGCTTGCGGGTATAGGGATGCTGCGGATTGCCAAGGATCTGCGCCGCCGGGCCCTGCTCGACCATCTCGCCCAGCCGCAGCACGGCGATCCGGTCGGCGATCTCGGCCACCACCCCGAAATCATGGGTGATGAACAGGATGCCGGTGCCCTGCGCCGCCTGCAATTCCTTGATCAGCTTGAGGATCTGCTTTTGCGTGGTGACATCGAGCGCGGTCGTCGGCTCATCCGCGATGATCAGCCGCGGGCGCAGCACCAGCGCCATCGCGATCATCACCCGCTGCCGCTGGCCGCCGGAAATCTGATGCGGATAGGCATTATAGGTCGAGGCCGGATCGGGGATATGCACATCGGTCAGGATCTCCAGCGCCCGCGCCTTGCGCGCGGCACGGTCGAGCTTGGTGTGCAGGCGCAGCACCTCGTCGATCTGCCAGCCCACGGTCTTTTGCGGGTTGAGCGCGGTCATCGGCTCCTGAAAGATCATCGCCATCCGGTCGCCGCGCATCGCCCGCATCTGGGGCTCGCTCAGCGCCAGCAGGTTGGTGCCATCCAGCCGGATTTCCCCTTTGGAGACATGCACATGCGGTTCGGGCAAGAGCCGCATCGCAGCGCTGGCGGCCAGCGATTTGCCCGAGCCGCTCTCGCCCACCAGACAGACGATCTCGCCCTCGGCCACGCTCAGGTTGAAGTCCCACAGCGCATGGGGCCGGTCGCCGCCCTTGGGCAGGGTGATCTGCAGGTCGCGGATCTCCAGAATGGTCTTGCGATCGGAAGTGGTCGTGCGGTCGGGGGTCATTTCTTCTGCCTCGGATTGAGCGCGTCATTCAGCCCCTCGCCCATCAGGCTGAAGGACAAGACCGTGAACAGGATGGCGAGGCCGGGAATGACCGAGCAATACCAGTCGGTGCGCAGCACCGCGCGGCCCTGACCGATCATGTTGCCCCAGCTCGAATAATTGGGATCGCCAAGGCCAAGGAAGGCCAGCGCGCTTTCCATCAGGATCGCCGTCGCCATCACGACCGAGGCAAAGACGATCACCGGCGGCAGCGCATTGGGCAGGATCTCGCGGAAGATGATCGCCGCATCGCCGACCCTCAGATTACGCGCCGCATCGACGAATTCGCGCCGGCGCAGCGACATGAACTCGGCCCGGACCATGCGTGCGGGCGCGGTCCAGGACACGACCCCGATCGCGATCACGATGGTCTCGATCCGCGAGCCGAAAATCGCCACCAGCGTCAGCAAGAGCACGAAGCTGGGGATCGTCTGGAAGGCCTCGGTCACGCGCATCAGCGCGCCGTCGATCCGGCCGCCGAAATAGCCCGCACGGCGCCGATACTGACCCCGATCACGATCGAGATCAGCGTGGCCACGACCCCGGTCGCCAGCGAGATCCGCGCGCCATGGACGATCCCGGCCAGAATGTCGCGGCCCAGCTGATCGGTTCCGAGCGGCGTCTGCGCGCTCTCAAAGGGCGCGGTCAGCGGCTGGCCTGCCAGCCGCAGCGGATCGCCCGGGCGGATCAGATCGGCCAGCCCCGCCATTGCAAGGACGATCTCGAACAGCCCCAGCACCGCGGCCCGGTTGCGGCGAAAGCGGCGCCACAGCACCAGAC
>JACXUS010000084.1 GCA_014763785.1 Sphingomonadales bacterium
CTGCTGATGTTCCCGCGGGCGCGGGTCGATGTGCTCTTCATCTTCATCGTCTTCTTCAAGGTTTTCCCGATCCCGGCCTGGGTCGTGCTGGGGGTGTGGTTCGGGATTCAGGTGCTGAACGGCACGGCGGCGGGCGCTGCGGACGGCGGCGTCGCCTATTGGGCCCATGCGGGCGGCTTCGTGGCCGGGGCCCTGTTGATGATCCCGCACTGGCTGCGCCGGGGGGGCATGATGTTCTGGGGCCAGACCCATGGCCAGCCGCCGCATCCGGCGATCGACTATGTGCGCACCACGATCCCGGTGGTGCCGCGCCGCCGCCGATAGCAAAAGGCCCCGGTGCGACCCGGGGCCTTTGGTGTTTCGGGCCGCCGATCAGCCGCGCAGCGCGCCGCCGGTGGCCTTGGTCACCTTGTCCACGACCTTGGCGGCGACCGCCTCGATCTCGGCATCGGTCAGGGTCTTGTCCTTGGGCTGCAGCCGCACCGACAGGGCGATCGACTTCTTGCCCGCGCCCATCTGCTCTTCGGCCTTGGCGCCGGTGAACTGGTCGAAGACCGAGACCGCCTCGATCAGCGCCTTGTCGGCGCCGAGCGCGGCATTGACCGCGGTGATTGCCTCCACCGTGCTATCGACGACAAAGGCAAAATCGCGCTCGACCGCCTGCAGCCCCGAGGTCGCGAGCGCCGGCCGCGTCGGCGTCTTCACCTTCGGGAAGGGCACGGCGGCGAGGTGAATGGTGAAGGCCACCGCCGCCCCCTTGATCCCCATCGCGCGCAGCACCTTGGGATGCACCTCGCCAAAGGTGGCCAGCGCATTGGGCCCCAGCGCAATCACCCCCGACCGACCCGGGTGCCACCAGGCCTCCAGCTTGCGGGTGATCTGCACACGGGCGGGCGCGCCGATGGCGGCCAGAACCGCCTCGACATCGGCCTTGGCGTCATAGATATCGACCGCCCGGCGCGAGCCCCAGGGGTCACGCGGGCCCGCCGCACCGACCAGAAGGCCGGTCGCATGGATCGCCTGATCGCCCGGCTCGCCGCCCGAGAACACCGGCCCGACCTCGAACAGCGCCAGATCGGCAAAGCCGCGGGCCTGATTGCGCGCCGCCGCCTGCAACAGGCCCGGCAGCAGATCGGGGCGCAGATGCGTCATTTCCGAGCTGATCGGGTTCTCGATCCGCGTCGGCTCGGCCCCGCCACCGAACAGCGTCGCCGCCCCCGCGTCGATGAAGCTGTAGGTCACGCATTCATTATACCCGAGCGCCGCGATCGTGCGCCGCGCGGTGCGCTCGCGCAGCTGCGCAGGCGTCAGCACCGCCGCGGGCACACCCGCGGTTTCGCGCGGCATCGGACGGCCGACGAGCTTGGTGAGCGAGGCGATGCGGGCCACCTCTTCGACCAGATCGGCCTCGCCCAGCACATCGGGACGCCAGCTCGGCGGGGTGACCATATCGCCCGCGAGGGTGAAGCCGAGTGCCTCGAGCGTCGCGCGCTGCGTGGCCTCGGGGATCTCCATGCCGACAAGGCTGATCACCCGCGCAGGGTCCAGCCGATAGGCGCGCGCGGTATCGGGCACCGCGCCGTCCACGACCAGCTCCGAGGCCTCGCCGCCGCACAGATCGAGCACCATCTGCGTCGCCAGCTCCAGCCCCGGCAGGGTGAAGGCCGGGTCCACGCCGCGTTCGAACCGATAGCGCGCATCCGAGTTGATCTTGAGCGCCCGGCCCGTCGCCGCAATCGTCATCGGGTCCCAGTAGGCGCTTTCCAGGAACACATCGACCGTTTCCTCGGTGCAGCCCGACAGCTCGCCGCCCATGATCCCGGCAAGACTTTCCGGGCCATTGTCATCGACGATCACCATCTGACCGGGCGCCAGCGTATAGGTCTTGCCATCCAGCGCCAGAAGCTCCTCGCCGCCCACGGCCGGAATAATCCGAACCTTGCCCTTGACCTTGGCCGCATCGAACACATGCAGCGGGCGGTTCAGGTCATAGGTGAAGAAGTTGGTGATATCGACCAGCGCCGAGATCGGGCGCAGGCCGATGGCGCGCAGGCGGGCCTGCAGCCAATCGGGGCTCGGCCCGTTCTTGACTCCGCGGATCAGCCGCCCGGCGAACAGCGGACAGCCCTTGGACTTGAGGCCTTCGTCAATCTTGACCGCGACCGGGCAGGGGAAACCACCCGGCACCGGCTCGATTTCCAGCGGCTTCAGCACGCCCAGACCCCGCGCCGCCAGATCGCGCGCAATGCCGCGCACGCCCAGCGCATCGGGGCGGTTCGGCGTGATCTTGATGTGGATCATCGGATCGACCGCCTCGGGGCGATGCTCGGCCAGCCAGTCGATGAAGCGCTCGCCGACCTCGCCGTGCGCGAGCTCGATGATACCGTTATGCTCGTCGCTCAGCTCCAGCTCGCGTTCCGAGCACATCATCCCGTGGCTTTCCACGCCGCGGATCTTGCCGACGCCCAAGGTCACGTCGATCCCGGGCACATGATCGCCGGGCTTGGCCAGAACGACCGTGATCCCCGCCCGGGCATTCGGCGCACCGCAGACGATGGTCTTTTCGCCCTCGTCGGTCAGCACGGTGCAGACCCGCAGCTTGTCGGCATCGGGGTGCTTCTCGGCATGGAGCACGCGGGCCAGCGTAAAGGTCGTCAGCTTGGCCGCGGGGTTCACGACCTCTTCGACCTCAAGGCCCAGATCGGTCAGCGCCTCGGTGATCTCGTCCACAGAGGCCGAGGTCTCGAGATGGTCTTTCAGCCAGGAGAGGGTGAATTTCATGACAGTGTCTCCGCGTCGCCAAGCTGCGGTTTAGGGGCAACCCCACCAAATGTCCAGCAAGCCAAAAACACGAAACCCCGCACAAGGCGGGGCTTCGGGACGTTGACAGTATTTAGACTACTCTGGTCTTGTCATCGACCGGTGAGCAGCCTGCCTAGTAATCTAGGTCTTAGAGCCCGACGACCGGGTTACAAGTGATAGATAGTCGACTAACCGTAAAGTTTCAATGACCATCAAGCCCCAAGCCTGCCAAAACTGCTCTTCGAACGGCAGCTAACTCTTCGGGCGGCAACGTGGGGTAAACGTATTGTCGCCTTCCTGTCTTGAACGCTGAGAGACGGCGCATTGCTACGTTCATAACCAGATCACACTTCGCCCAACACTCCGTATTGGCGTCGCCCCATGGCGTAAAATTGCGCGAGAGCTTGTACACGTACGGCAGACTGTGCGCCGGCGCGGTTGTGCTGATTGGCACAACGGCAACCAACTCAGACCGATAGGGCAATCGCGGCGAAATCACGATTACCGGGCGAATCTTCGTGATCTCCGGGATCTTAAGATCCGTGAAATCTCCAACGAATATCTGTCCCGCCCTCGGATAGAAGCTCAGCGCCATTTCACTTGCTCAACCCCCCGAACACCGTCGGCAGGTCCAGCGCCGCGAACCCGTAGTGCTTCAACCACCGCAGGTCGCTCTCGAAGAACGCGCGCAAATCGGGGATGCCGTATTTCAGCATCGCGATCCGGTCGATCCCCATGCCGAAGGCAAAGCCCTGCCATTCGTTCGGGTCGATCCCGCCCGCGGCCAGAACCTTGGGCTGCATCATGCCACTGCCCAGAATCTCCAGCCAGGAATTGCCCTCGCCGATCTTCAGCTGGCCGCCGTCCCAGGAACAACGGATATCGACCTCGGCCGAGGGTTCGGTGAAGGGGAAGTGGCTGGCGCGGAAGCGCAGCTCGACCTGCGGCACCTCGAAGAAGGCCTTGCAGAATTCTTCCAGCACCCATTTCAGGTTGGCCATCGAGATATCGCGGCCAATCGCCATGCCCTCGACCTGATGGAACATCGGCGTGTGGGTCTGGTCCATGTCCATCCGGTAAACGCGGCCCGGGGCGATGACGCGAATGGGCGCGCCGCGGTCCTGCATCGCGCGGATCTGCACCGGGCTCGTGTGCGTGCGCAGCACATGCGGCGGGCGCGGGTCGGAGGGATCGCGCGCCATGAAGAAGGTGTCGTGTTCCTGCCGCGCGGGATGCTCGGGCGCGATGTTGAGCGCGTCGAAGTTATACCAGTCGCTTTCGACCTGCGGCCCCTCGGCCACGGCAAAGCCCATATCGGCGAAGATCGCGGTGACCTCGTCCATCACCTGGCTGACGGGGTGGATCGTGCCCGCGGGACGGGGGCGGCCGGGCAGCGTCACATCGAGCCATTCGGCGCGCAGACGGGCATCCAGCGCCGCATCGGCCAGCGCCTCGCGTTTGGCGCGCAGGGCGGCGTCGATCTCATCCTTGAGGCGGTTGAGCGCGGCGCCGGTGGTCTGACGCTCCTCGGGGCTCATGCCGCCAAGCTCGCGCATCTTCAGGCTGATCTCGCCCTTCTTGCCAAGCGCGGCAAGGCGGATTTCTTCCAGCGCGGCCTCGTCCGAAACGCCTGCCACCGCGGCCAGATATTTGTCACGAAGCTCTTGCATGTCGTCCCCCGGGAATTGGTCTTGCACGGGTTAGCCGCAGGGCGCGCGGTTTGCAACCGCGGCCTTGCGTGACAGGCCCACGAGCCATGGATCGGGCTCAAAAGTCTGGACCGGGGGGTGGGGTGCGGTATCCGTGGCCAAGGGGATTTCAGGGGGCTGTCATGATTGCGCTGTTGCTGTTGTCGATGATGGGGGCGGCTGCGGTCGCGGTTTCGTCGGGACTGTTCGAGGAGTCTGAAGACACGACCGCGGCCACCGAACAGGAGATCAACGACCAGATCGCCGAGGCCGATCTGGCCCGCGATCTGAGCTTGCTGGAGGAAAGCGACATCACCGAGCTGGAGGCCGCGCTGCGCGACGACCCGATGCTGGCGCTGGACACCGAGGCCAGCGAGGATGAGCAGCTTTTGCCCTATCAGGACACCAACAATTTCGCCTCGGTCGAGGGCACCGAAGGCGCAGATCTGATCGCCATTCCCGAGGAGCTGGGCGACGGGGCCGATGCGGTCTTTGCCGATGCGGGCGACGATGTGGTCTTGGGCAATTCCGCCTATAACCCGATCTTCGGCGAGGCGGGTGACGATCTGGTCTTTGGCATGGGCGGCGATGATTACCTGTTCGGCAATGAGGGCGATGACACCGTTGCGGGCGGCGAAGGCGACGATCTGCTGGTCGGTGGCGATGGGTCGGACCTGCTCTATGGCGGGGCGGGCAACGACAATATCTATGACAGCCGCTATCAGGCGTCCTATGCCGATGAAAACCGTGCCGATGTGATCGTCGCGGGCGAGGGCGACGACGGGGTGGTGATCGAAGACGGCATCAATCTGGTGTCGCTGGGCGAAGGCGCGGACCATGTGCAGGTCTATACCGAAAGCGGCGACACTCCCTGCGCGGTGATCACCGATTTCAACCCGGGTGAGGACTCGCTGCTTCTGGGTGTCTATGCGCCGGGCGTCGATCTGCCTGACGGGCAGAACGCCTTGGAGATCAGCTATAAGCTGAGCCCGATCGAGACCGAACTGGGGCCCGGCACACTGATCGAGCCCAGCCTGCCCGAAACGATGGCGCCGTTCGAAATGAGCGATGACACCTCGGTCGGCTATGCGGTCGTGCTGGGACTGCGCCCCGAGGATCTGCAGGGGGCCGATATTCGCGTGGTGCTGCAAACCGACGAGACCGACGCCTATGCGCCGGGGGGCAATCGCCGATCTGGCCGCAGAGCAGGGCGCAACGCGGCTATAGGCAGCCCCCGCCCCGCATAGCAAAAGGGCCGCCCAATCGGACGGCCCTTTCGGCATTCCAGACGCGGGCCTTAGGCAGCCGCGGCGGCTTTCGCCTGATCGACGATCGCGCCGAAGGCTTCGGGCTCGTGGATGGCCAGATCCGCCAGAACCTTGCGGTCCACTTCGATCCCAGCCAGCGCCAGACCGTTGATGAAACGCGAATAGGTCATTTCGAGATCATGCGCACGCACGGCGGCGTTGATCCGCTGGATCCACAGCGCGCGGAAGCTGCGTTTGCGGGCCTTGCGGTCGCGGGTGGCATATTGGTTCGCCTTGTCGACCGCTTGGGTCGCGGTGCGGAAGTTGCGCGAGCGGGCCGAGTAATAGCCTTTCGCGGCCTTCAGGACCTTCTTGTGCGAGGCGTGAGTGACTTTGCCGGATTTAACGCGGGACATGGTTCAGGCCTCCGATCAGCGGTTGTAGGGCATGTATTTTTTGACGATCTTCGCGTCCGCATCGGACAGGATCATCGTGCCCGCGCTGTCGCGGATGAACTTGGTCGAGCGCTTGATCATGCCGTGGCGCTTGCCGGCCGGACCCGCGATGACCTTGCCGGTCGCCGAGAATTTGAACCGCTTTTTCGCAGCGGATTTCGTCTTCATCTTGGGCATTTCCATCTCCTCTTGACGAGTTGGTATTCACGCGACTCGGCATGCCACATAGGCCGGACGCGCGGTTCATGAGGGCCGCCTGATAGCCGCGAGCGGGCCTCTTGGCAAGGGAAAAAGCGCTTAGCGGTTCAGCACCCGGGCAATCACCCGGGCGACCACATCGGGGATCTGGCCGGGCGCATAACCGCCCGGCTTCGACAGGAAGGCCAGCAGGATCAGCCCGCCCCCCACCAGAACCGCGATTGCCGCCGCGCGCGGGGGCCGACTGTCGGAAAAGGCCGAGACGACCGCCGGAATGGCAAAGGTCGCCACGATGATCCCCAGAACCAACAGACTATCGCTGTCAAACATCGCAAACCCCGAAATGAATAACGGGAGGTTACTCCGGGTCGGTGCGGAAGATCAATCGCTCGTCACAGGGTGCCACGCGCAGGATATTGGTGGTGCCCTGCACGTTGAAGGGCACGCCCGCGATCACCACGATCTGGTTGGTCTCATCGGCAAAACCATAGTCGCGCGCGGCCCGCGCCGCATTGACCACCGCCATCTTGAAGCGTTCGACCTCTTCGCAGCGCACCGCATGCACGCCCCAGGTCAGGCACAGCTTGCGCAGCGTCTGGGTGATCGGCGAAAGCGCAACGATCGGCACCCGCGGCCGTTCACGCCCGACCAGCGCCACGGTCTTGCCCGACTGGGTATAGCAGCAGATCGCCGAAATATCGGTGGATTCCGCGATCTCGCGCGCCGCGGCCACGATGCCATCGGCCACGGTCTGGCGGCTGACCTGACGCGAGCTTTCGATGATCTCGCGATAGGTCGGGTCGCTCTCGACCGACTGGGCGACCGCGCTCATCGTGGTCACCGCCTCGACCGGGTAGCGCCCGGCCGCCGATTCCGCGCTCAGCATGATCGCATCGGCGCCTTCATAGATGGCGGTCGCGACGTCCGAGACCTCGGCGCGGGTCGGCATCGGGCTTTCGATCATGCTTTCCAGCATTTGCGTCGCCACGATCACCGGCTTGGCGGCGGCGCGGCATTTGCGCACCAGACGCTTCTGGATCGGCGGCACCGCCTCGACCGGCAATTCGACGCCCAGATCGCCGCGCGCGACCATGATCCCGTCCGAGACCTTGAGGATCGCGTCAAACGCCTTTTCGGCGGCAGGCTTTTCGATCTTCGACAGGATCGCCGCCCGGCCGCGGGCCAGATCGCGCGCCTCGAGCACATCCTCGGGGCGCTGCACGAAGCTCAGCGCCAGCCAGTCAACGCCAAGGCCACAGGCGAATTCCAGATCCTTGCGGTCCTTGTCCGACAGCGCCGCCAGCGGCAGCAGCACATCGGGCACGTTCACGCCCTTGCGGTTCGAGATCGTGCCCCCGGTGGTCACGGTGCAATCTGCGAAATCCGGGCCGCAGCGCTCGACCCGCATCCGGATCTTGCCGTCATTAACCAGAAGCCGCGCACCGGGTTCCAGCGCGGCAAAGATTTCCGGATGCGGCAGACAGACACGATGGCCATCGCCCTCGGTCGGATCGAGATCGAAGCGGAACAGGTCCCCCTCTTCCAGATCGGCCGCCCCCGCCGAGAAGGTGCCCACCCGCAGCTTCGGCCCCTGAAGGTCGGCCAGCACCGCGACGGGGCGGCCGGTATCGGCCTCGATCTGGCGGATGATATCGTAGCGCGCCTGCTGCTCGGCATGGGTGCCGTGGCTCATGTTCAGGCGGAACACATCGGCCCCGGCCTCGAACAGCGCGCGAATGGTGGTGTAATCCGACGAAGCCGGGCCCAGCGTGGCCACAATCTTAACGTTGCGAAGGCGTCTCATGCGTCCTCGTTCCTGTGTTATTTCAATCGTTTTGTGGGCCAGCCCAAGCTATGGCGCAAATTCCTGCACAGGGCAACTGGCCTCTCCCCCTCGCCTCGCGTAAATCTCTTATGAAAGAGTTACGCAACAAGGACATGACCGGAAGATGAGCGATACGCCCGCCTTTTACATCGCTGGCGCAGATCGCCCGGGCCGCTGGCTGGTCACGGTCGATCACGCCACGAACCGGGTTCCGGTCTGGGTGGCGGGCGGCGATCTGGGGATCGCGCCCGGCGATATGGCGCGCCACATCGCCTATGACGTGGGCGCGCTGGGGGTGGGGCAGCGGCTGGCCGAACGGCTCGAGGCGCCGGTGATCTGGTCGGATTTCTCGCGTCTGGTGATCGACCCGAACCGCGGCGAGGATGATCCGACGCTGGTCATGCAGCTCTATGACGGCACAGTGATCCCGGCCAATCGCGGCATTTCCGACGCCGAGGTCGACCATCGGCTGGCCCGGCTCTACCGCCCCTATCACGGCGCGCTGGCCGATCTGGCGGGGGCGCGGACCGACCGGGTGATCTGCGCGATCCATTCCTTCACCCCCTGCCTGCGCGGTCGCGCGCCGCGGCCGTGGCAGGTCGGCGTGCTCTATTCTCATCGCGATGAACGGCTGGCGAAACCGCTGATCGCGGCGCTGGCGGCCGAGGGGCTCTGCGTCGGCGACAATGAGCCCTATTCGGGGCATCTGGATGGTGACAGCATCGACCGCCACGCCCTGACCCCGGGTCGCCCCAATGTGCTGATCGAGGTTCGCAACGATCTGATCGCGCTCGAGGATGGCCAGATCGCCTGGGCCGACCGGCTCGCCCCGATTCTGTCGCGGGTGCTGGCGAAGAGCACGCTCTGACACCGAAACAATCGCTGCACCGCGGCAGAATTGTTTCACCAACCCCCCGATCCCGCTGCGATTTTATCGCCGGATTTGACAGGGCCCCTCTTCGGCGGCATCTGAAGGCATGATTAACACTTTGTTGTGAGGCATTCATGGGTGCTCTTCTGCTTTTGTCGCTGCTGCCGATGGCGCTGGTTTTCGGGGCCTTTGGCGGGGATGATGACGAGCCCGAACAGACCACCGACGAGCCCGAGGGCGAGCGGATCGAGGCCCAGCCCGAGACCCCCGTTACCGGCACCGAGGGCGATGACACGATCATCGGCACCGACGGGGACGACATCGTTTCGGGCGCGGCCGGGGATGACAATATCTATCTCGGCGCGGGCAATGACGGCTTCAATACCGATGAGGAACTCGACCTCGATGCGCTGATCGACAAGGCGCTGGCCGATGACCCGGTGGGCGCCGCGGAGGATCTGGCCGAGGCCGATTTCTTCGGCGCGGATGGTGGTGCGGGCGATGATTACATCGACGGCGGCGCGGACAATGACGGCATTCTGGGCGGCGCCGGCGACGACACGCTGCGCGGCGGCCTTGGCAAGGACCTGCTGGTCGATGTCGAGGGCGAGAATGAGCTTTATGGCGGCTATGGCAGCGATCTTTTGATGGCCCTCGATGCCAGCGGCACCGACGCGCCCGACCTGCTGGACGGCGGCGCACAGAACGACGACCTGCTGGGCGACGATGGTGACACGATGACCGGCGGGGCCGGGCTCGACAATTTCGGCATCGTCTGGGCGCCCGGCGATGCAGCCTTGACGATCACCGATTTCGGCATTGGCAATATCGATGACGAAAACTCCGAGGAACTGACCGTTCAGGTCGGCACCTGGTCAGAGACGCAGACCTTCACTCTGGCCGATACCGAGGCCGGTGCCGCGCTCAGCATCGACGGGGCCGTGGTGACGGTCCTGAACGGGGTCACCGCAGCCTCGGCGCAGAGCTATATCAGCCTGCAGGTCGGCACCGACGATACCAACCTGATCCGTCCGACGCTGATCGGCGGCTGATCGCGAATCGGGCCGTCAGGCGCCCCACAGGCCCTTGGACACCACGCAAAACCCGGCCCGGCGCGGCCGGGTTTTGTGCATTTTGCAGGGTGAGCGGGGCGCTCTACAGAGACAGCGTTGCGCGCCTTGCGCCAGTCAGCCGGAGCAGGCCGCATTGCGCCGCGGCCCTCAACAATCCCACCACAATCGCGCCGTGATCCGGTTGCGCGGGGGGCGGAACGCCCGCATCTATGGATCAAGCTGAAGGATCCGTTAATGCTCGCGCTCTTCCTGACCCTGACCGTTGCCCTTGCCCTGCTGAGCTGGGCGGAACTGGCCCCGCGCCGCGCCGGACGGGACGGGGTGCCGTCGGGCGGGTCCAGGTCAGACGGCGCGCAGGCAGAGGGCGCACCGGCCCCGGACGCTGCGGCGCCGGTCGTGCCCCCTGCGACCGAACACCCCCCGATGCCAGAGGTCCCGCCTGCGGCCGCCGAGGCAGAGCACGATGCCCTGATGGCGCGGCTGGCCGCGCTGCTGGATACGCGCACGCCTGAGGCGTCGCCGCAGACCGCTTCTGCGCCCGCCGCCAGCACGACCACCGCGCCGCAGCCCACCGCCGCCCGGACAC
>JACXUS010000353.1 GCA_014763785.1 Sphingomonadales bacterium
TTGCAAGCCGGGCTGCGGGGCGCTGCGCCTCTTTTTCTGCGCGAACGGGGCGGTTTGGCAACGCTCAGGGAGCTTCGCGCAGCTTCTCGAGCGTCGCGGGGGCGTCGGCCATCTGCGCGGGCAACCGATCGCCGGCCAGCGCGACTGCCTGCGCCAGCACCCGTGCGGCTTCCTCGCGTTCCCCGGTCGCCGCCAGCGCCATCGCATAGTGATATTGTGCGAGCGCCACTTCGGGCATCCCGGCCGCCGCCGCCGCGAGCAGTGGCATTGCGGTCTTGTAATCGCCCCGCCGAAATTCCGCCCAGCCATAGGTGTCCTTGAAGGCGGGTTCGGGGCGCTCGCGGAAGCGTTTGGCGATGCGCGCGGCGCGCTCGAGGCTCGCCTTGTCGTCTCGATGCTGGCTGAGCAGGCTCGCGAGATTGTTGGCTACGATCAGATCGCCGCTGTCGCGCGCGTAAAGATCCTCGTAAGTGGCGATCGCCGCGTCGAAATCGCCCGATTTCTCTTCCGAGCGGGCGCGGTAAAGCAAAAGCACCGGATCGGCCTGCGGAGCGGATTTCAGCGCCTGCGCGATTACCTCGGCCGCCTCTGTCTCCTTGCCCTGCGCGGCCAGCAGCCGGTAGAGCTGGCGCGCGGGGGCGGGATCGGCGGGCGCCTCGGACATGAGTGCGCGCAGCCCTGCCTCGGCGCTTTGCGGATCGCCGAGCATCGCGGCGAGATTGGCCGAAAGCATCCGCAGCCCGCGATCTTCAGGGCGGCGCGTGAGCTGTTCATCGAGATAGGCGCGCGCGGCTCCTGCGCGTCCGGCCCCGATCTGCGCCTGCACCACCGCCGCGACGGCCATATCTCCACCGCCATTGGCTGCGGCCAGCGATTTGAGCGTCTCGATCGCGTTGTCGGTGCGTCCGCGCCCCATCAGGATCGCCGCGCGGATCGACTGTGCAAGCGCCTCCGTCTCGGGAAGGCCGAGCGCGGCAAGCTGATCGGCGATCGCATGGGCCTGGGGCCAGTCATTATCCCGAAGCGCGAGATCGGCCTGACGTTGCAGGATGCCCGGCGTGCCGGGATTGCGCTGGGCGGCCTCGGCAAGCAGGTCGCGTGCGGCCTTGCTCCGATCCTGCGAGAGCAGGAAATCGGCATAGCGGATCGCCTCGGGGGCTGCGTGATTGGCGGCTTCGTAGGCTTGCGCGAACCGTGCCCGTGCGAGATCGGGGGCGCCTTCGCGCAGATCCGCCTCGGCCATCAGCGTCAGGGTATCGGGATTGGTCGGGTCCTGTTGCAGCGCGGTGCGCAGATCGACGATCGCAGCGTCGAAATTGTCCGAGGCGATCGCCCAGCTTGCACGCTGTTGCAGTGCCGGGACATTGAGCGGCGTGGCCTTCAGCACCGTCTCGATTTCGGCGCGCGCCGCATCCGACTGACCTGCGGCATCGAGCATGCGCGCATAGGCCACGCGCATCCGTCCGCGCTCCTCGCCCTCGGGCAGACGGGTCAGAAGCGCCTTCATCCGGGTGAGCGCATCGTCCTTGCGGCCAGCACGAAACGCGAGATCAGCGCGCATCGCGGAGAAGATCCCCTCGTTGGGTTTACCTTGCGACTCCGTGATCAGCTTATCGAGTTCGCGCGCGGCGGCGTCAGCGCCACGCGCTCGGGCGAGAAAGCGCACCAGCTCGACATAACCCTCTGTCTGGCTTTGCGGGTCGGTGGCGAGCCTGCGCAGGAAACGCGCCGCGCCCTCGGGATCATCGCGCAGCACATACCAGGCGACAAGCGCGGTGCGTGTCTTGGGATCGTCGGGGAAGAGCGTCTGCATCGTCTCAAGTTGGGCGCCGATCTTGTCGGTTCTGTTCAGTTCACTGAGCAACTCGAGGCGCAGGACTTGCAGGCGATATTGCCTGGGTTCGCGGGTCAGTGCGGCATCGAGCGCGTCGAGCGCGCCTTCGCGATCACCTGCCGCGTTGCGCGCATCGATCAGGACGTGCCAGGCGGTCGGCACATCGGGCGCCTCCTGCGTGAGCCGTTCCGCCGCTTTCGCGATCTCGGCATAGGCGCCACGGTCGGACCGCGCCATCGCCGCACGCAGGGACAGCGCCACCGAAACCGCGCGCGCTCCAGGATCGTCAGGCAAGAGCTCGAGCGTGCGGCGCGTCTGGTCGCGCGCGCCGGTCAGGTTGCCCGAGCGCAGCGACAATTCGGCCAGGATACGGTGAATGTCGGCAAGGTCGGGATATTGCTCGGACAGGCGCAGATACTGGCTATAGGCCTCCTGAAGGCGGCCCTGCTGAAGCAGGATATCGGCATAAAGCCTGCGCGCCTGCTGATGCGAGCTGTCGTAATCGAAGACATTGCGCAGTTCGACCAGCGCGCGCGGGACGTCGCCCTGCGCCAGAAGTTCCTCGGCCGAGCGGTAAAACGCCTCAGCCTTCTCCTCCTTGCTCTTGCAGCCCGAAAGGGCGAGGCCTGCGCAAAGCACGAGTGCTGCGGATCGCACGGAAAAAGGTCGGGCCCGACCTTTTTCCGTGCGATCCGCAGC
>JACXUS010000085.1 GCA_014763785.1 Sphingomonadales bacterium
CTCGGGGATCGCCTCGCCCAGCCCTTGGGCGGCGTGGGGCTGCTCGAGGCGATCCCCGAGGCCGATATCCTCGCCCTCGCCGATCCCGAAGATGCCGATGGCGATGGCATCTCGGGCCGCGCGGCCCGCGCCACCGCGGGCGGCGCCCCCCGGCTTGGCCGCTTCGGCTGGAAGGCCGAGGCCGCGAGCCTTGCCGAGATGGCCGCCGCGGCCTTTGCCACCGATATGGGCCTCTCGACCCCGCTCGCGCCCCATCCGGCGGGCGATTGCACCGCGGCACAGGCCGCATGCCTTGCCGCCCCCAGTGGCGAGGACCCGGGCCTGCGCGACGGGCGCGAGGTCTCGGGCGAAGCGCTCGGCCTTGTCGCGACCTATCTCGCCGCGCTTGGCCAGCCTGCGCGCGAGGCACTGGACGATGCGCAACTGCTGGCGGGCAAGCAGGCCTTCCATGACGCGGGCTGCATCGCCTGCCACCGGCCGAAATTCGTCACCGCCCGCGACCCTGCCGACCCCGCGCGCAGCTTCCAGCTGATCTGGCCCTATTCCGACCTGCTGCTGCACGATATGGGTCCCGATCTGGCCGATGCGCTGCCGGGCCACGACGCCGCCCCCGCCGAATGGCGCACCGCGCCGCTCTGGGGGCTGACCCGCTCGGCCGCGCCGGGCCAGCCGCTGAGCTTCCTGCATGACGGGCGCGCGCGCAGCCCGCTTGAGGCGGTGCTCTGGCATGGTGGCGAGGCCGCCCCCGCCCGTGATAGGGTGGTGGCCATGCCGCCCGCGACCCGCGCCGCCCTGATCCGCTTTCTGGAGAGCCTGTGACCCATCGCCTGACCCGTTCCGCCCTGCTGGCCCTCACGCTCCTCGCCACGCCCGCCCGCGCCGATGTGCCCGAGGCGCTGGACAAGGACATCCTGCCCGGCTTTGCCGGTTTCACCGCCGCCACCGCGACGCTGGCCGAGGCCGCGCAGGCCGATTGCGATCCGCAAGCCCTGCGCGCGCCGTGGAATGCGGCCTTCGATGCCTGGCTCGAGGTCGCGCATCTGCGGATGGGGCCGTTTGAGGAGGCCGGGCGCGGCCTTGCCATCGCCTTCTGGCCCGACCCGAAGAACATCGGCGGGCGGCAGATGGCGGCGATGCTGCAGGCCGCCGATCCCGCGCTGCTCAGCCCCGAGGGCACGGCGCAGATCTCGGTTGCGGCGCGCGGGCTCTTTGGCCTCGAGCGGCTGCTTTACACCGAGGCCGCGCAGGCGAACCCCGCCTATGCCTGCAAGCTCACCGCGGCGCTGGCGGGCGATCTGGCGCGGATGGCGGCCGAGATGGAAACCGCCTGGACCGGACCCTATGGCGATCTGCTGCGCAGCCCCGGCGCGCCCGGCAATGCGACCTTCCTGACCGAGGCCGAGGTGCGTCAGGCGCTCTTCACCCAGCTGCTGACGGGGCTCGAACTCGATGCTGCGAACCGGATCGGCCGCCCCTTGGGCAGCTTCGACAAACCGCGCCCCGAACGCGCCGAGGCGATTGCTTCGGGCCGCAGCCTGACCAATGTCGCGCGCTCGCTGGCCGCGCTGCACCGGCTGGCCGAGGCGCTGGCGCAGGGCCTGGGCGAGATCCCCGCCACCGAGGCCGCCTTTGCCCGCGCCCAGACGCTGGCCGCGGGGCTCGATGATCCGGTTTTCGCGAGCGTGGCGGACCCGTCGGGGCGGCTCAAGGTCGAGATCCTGCAACAGGCGATCGAGGCCACCCGCGCCGCGGCCGAGACCGAGCTCGGCGCCCTTCTGGGCGTCAGCGCCGGGTTCAATTCCGCCGATGGCGACTGAACGAGGGGCCCAATGCAGCGCCGCACCTTCCTGACTTCGCTGGCCGCCGCCGCCGCCACGCCGCGGCTGAGCTGGGCCGATGCGGGCAGCCCGGCCTATCTGGCCGCCGCGCGGCGCCCCGGGGGGGATTACGCGCTCTTCGGCCTCGATGCCGCGGGCGCGCCCCTCTTCAGCCAGCCGATGCCCGCGCGCGGCCATGCCGCCACCAGCCATCCGACCCGCCCCGAGGCGGTGGCCTTCGCCCGCCGCCCGGGCACCTTCGCACTAGTGCTCGACTGCGCGCGCGGCGTGGTCACCGCGCGGCTGACGCCCCCCGAGGGGCGCCAGTTCAACGGCCACGGCGCCTTCTCGCAGGATGGCAGCGTGCTCTATACCTCGGAGGTGGTCGCCGAAGGCTCGGCCGGGCGCATCGGCCTCTGGGATGCCGCGCGCGGCTATGCCCGGATCGGCGAATTTGCCTCGGGCGGGATCGGCCCGCATGAGATCCGCCGCCTGCCGATGAGCGACGATCTGGTGATCGCGAATGGCGGGATCGAGACCGACCCGAGCGACCGCACGCCGCTCAACCTCGACCGGATGCGGCCGAACCTGAGCTATATGACGCCCGAGGGGGTGATCACCGAGGTGATCGAGCTGCCTGACCTCGCGCGGAATTCGATCCGGCATCTGGCGCTGCGGCCCGACGGGCTGGTGGCCTTCGCGATGCAATGGCAGGGCGATCCGGCCGAG
The DNA here is from genome assembly GCA_014763785.1 of Sphingomonadales bacterium. Classification (GTDB taxonomy): domain Bacteria; phylum Pseudomonadota; class Alphaproteobacteria; order Rhodobacterales; family Rhodobacteraceae; genus Rhodobacter. The sequence continues at coordinate 2,547 of JACXUS010000085.1, forward strand.
CCGGTGCCGCTGCTGGGTCTGCACCGGCGGGGCGCGGCCCCGGTTTTGGCCGAACCGAAGGACGAAGAGATGTTCGCGATGCAGGGCTATGCGGGCTCGGTGGCCTTCGCGCCGGGCGGGGCCGAGGTGGCGATCACCTCGCCCAAGGGCGGCCGGCTGCAGGTGTTCTCGGCGACCGGCGCGCCGCTCTGGTCGGTGGCGCGCGCCGATGTCTGCGGGCTTGGGCCCTGCCCCGCGGGCGGCTTTGTGGTGACCGATGGCGTGGGGCTCGTGGCGCGCGCCGATCAGGGTGTGCTGAGCCCGATGGCCAGCTCCAATGTCTCCTGGGATAACCACCTAATCGCCCTTGGCTGAGGCCGAGGGGGGGCGCTGCCCCCCGCTCTGCGAGCCCCCCCGGGATATTTGGACACTGTTGAGACCAAGGGTTTTCTCCTCAACAGTGCGGCAAATATCCCGGGGGTGAATTCGGCGAGAGCCGAAGAGGGGGCTGGCCCCCTCACGTCCCCCGCCACTGATCGCCATCGGCGCCATGCCGGGCGGCCAGATCGGCGATGATCGCCATGTCGCGCCCGTCGAGCGGGCCCGCATGGCGCGGCCGGAACCGCAGCCGCACCGCCGCCAGCAGCGTCTCGAAATCGGTCTCAGGGTAACCGAAGGTCTGCGCCAGCGCCGCAAAAACGCCCGGATCGGGCGGCAGATCCGGTCCCGCCTCGGGCCAGAGCGCCAGCCCCTGCCGCGCCAGCCGCCGCCAGTCGAAGCGCGGCCCGGGGTCCGACTTGCGTCCCGGCGCCATGTCCGAATGGCCGATCACACCTTCGGGGCCGATCCCCCAGCGCGCCATGATCGCGCCCAGCAGCGTCTCCAGCGCGGCCATCTGTGGTTCGGGAAAGGGCGCATCGCCCGGATTGTCCAGCTCGATCCCGATCGAGCGGGAATTGACGTCGCCCGCACCGCCCCAGGACCCGGCCCCCGCATGCCAGGCGCGCGCGGCCTCCGCCACCAGCGGCTCGGACCGGCCCTGCCGGTCGATCAGCCAATGCGCCGAGACCTCGGCCGCGGGGTCACAGAGCCGCGCGCGGGCCGAGGGCGCATCCGCCATCGCCGTGTAATGGATCACGATCAGTTCGGGGCGCGCACCGCCCCGCCGCTCGCCCCAATTGGGCGAGGGAAGGCCGCTCACTGCCGCGCGGCCTGGAACGGGCGCGGATCCCAGCCGCAGGCGAAGCCATCGCCATCGGGGTCGAGGTTGCCCGGGTCCCGCTGCGGCCCGCCGCGCTTCAGAAACGCCATCTGCGCCAGATCGGGCGAGACAAATTTCGCGCAGGCCTTGTCGGAATTGGTCAGCTTCAGCCCGCCGCGCGGCCAAGCCGCCTGGCCCGGCGCATTGGTCGCCGAGAGCGCATAGGCGGCGAGGTTCGGCCCCGCCGCGCCGGTGACCATGGGCGCCGCGGGCGCGGTTGCGACCATCGGCGCGGTCGGCGCGGCCGACACCGGCGCGGGCGCGGCACCGCCGGGCGCCGTGGCGCGCAGCGCGGCCATCGCCTCGGAGCCGATCGAGCCATCGCCCACCGGGGCGGGCGTCGCGGGCAGGGCGGCGGGCGCCATCGGCGCGGTCGACAGGGTGGTCGCGCTGAGCGGCGCGCCATAGCCGGTTGCGGCAGGCGCAACCGGGGTCGAGCTGGCGGTCGCGCTCGACCCGGCATAGCCGGTGCCCGAGGCCAGCACCGGGGCCGGTTTCGGCGCGCCCTGCAACTGCGCCTCGCGCTGCGCAAGATAGTCCTGATAATCGCCGAAACCGACGCCTGCGCCGGAATTGGGCACGGTCGGTTCACAGGCGGCCAGCGCCAGAACCGGCAGGATCAGGAAGCTCTTGCGCATCGCACTCTCCGTTTGGGGCTTACCACCAGCGCCCGGGTTTCGAGGCAAACCCGGCCGCTTTTTCAAGCACATAGGCGTGGTTCAGCAGATCGCCCTCGGCCCAGGGGCGGCCGATCAGCTGCAACCCCAGCGGCAGCCCCTTGGCATCGAGCCCGACCGGCACCGAAATCCCCGGCAGGCCCGCAAGGTTCACCGTCACCGTGAACACGTCATTGAGATACATCGCCACCGGATCGGCGTCCTGCATCTCGCCCAGACCGAAGGCCGAGGAGGGCGTCGCAGGCGTCAGAATCGCGTCGATCCCGGCCTCGAACGCCAGATCGAAATCGCGCTTGATCAGCGCGCGGACGCGGCGGGCGCGGTTGTAATAGGCATCATAGAACCCGGCCGACAGCACATAGGTGCCGACCATGATCCGGCGCTGCACCTCGGGGCCGAAGCCCTCGGCGCGGGTCTTTTCATACATCTCGACAATGCCATCGCCCGCGCCGAGCTTGGCGCGGTGGCCATAGCGCACCCCGTCATAGCGCGCGAGGTTCGAGGACGCCTCGGCGGGCGCGATCACATAATAGGCGGGCAGCGCGTATTTCGTATGCGGCAAGGAAATATCGACGATCTCGGCGCCCGCATCGCGCAGCATCGCGGTGCCCTCCGCCCAGAGTTTCTCGATCTCGGCGGGCATGCCGTCCATGCGATATTCGCGCGGGATGCCAATCTTCTTGCCGCGGATATCGCCGGTCAGCGCCGCCTCGAAATCCGGCACCGGAATATCGGCGCTGGTCGAATCCTTCGGATCGACCGAGGCCATGGCGCCCAGCATGATCGCCGCATCGCGCACCGTCTTGGTCATCGGCCCGGCCTGATCGAGGCTCGAGGCAAAGGCGATCACCCCCCAGCGGCTGACGCGGCCATAGGTCGGCTTGATCCCGACGATTCCGGTAAACGCCGCCGGTTGCCGGATCGAGCCGCCGGTATCGGTGCCGGTCGCGCCAAGGCACAGATCCGCCGCGACCGCCGAGGCCGAGCCGCCCGAAGACCCGCCCGGCGTCAGCGCGCGGTCATCGACCTTCCAGGGGTTCACCACCGGACCATAACAGGCGGTCTCGTTGCTGGACCCCATCGCGAATTCATCCATGCTGAGCTTGCCCAGCATGACCGCGCCCGCATCCCACAGGTTCTGGGTCACGGTCGATTCATATTCCGGCTTGAAACCCTCAAGGATCCGGCTCGCGGCCTGGCTCGCCACCCCCTTGGTGCAGAAAAGATCCTTGATCCCCAAGGGGATGCCGCACATCGCGGGCGCATCGCCCGCCTTGATCCGGGCATCGGCCGCCGCGGCCTGCGCCAGCGCGATCTCGGGGGTCTTGGCACAAAACGCGTTCAGCGCATCGGCCGCGTCAATCGCCGCCAGACAGCTTTCGGTGATCTCGACCGAGGTCACATCGCCCTTGCGCAGCGCGTCGCGGGCCCCGGCAATGGTCAGGGAATTCAGGCTCATTCGACCACCTTCGGCACGGCAAAGAAGCCCTCGCGCGCATCGGGGGCGTTTTTCAGGATCTTGTCTTGGTAGCCGCCATCGGTGACCGCATCCGCGCGACGCTTGAGGCGCATCGGCGTGACCGAGGTCATCGGCTCGACGCCCTCGACGTCCACTTCGTTCAGCTGTTCCATGAAGGTCAGGATGCCGGACAGCTGCTCGGCGAGCTTCGGCAGCTCGGCCTCGGGCACGGCGATACGCGCCAGATGCGCCACCTTGCGGGCGGTGTCGATGTCGATGGACATGGGGATCTCCGTTGTCTTGGGCAGGGTGTAGCGCGCGGGGGCGGGGCTTTCAAGCATTGGGCGTGGGCATCGGGCCTCAGGCGTTGCCCCGCGGCGCGGGCGCGCTACTCTGGGGGGCAAATCAAGGAGGTTCCCATGAAACTCACCTGGCTTGGCCATTCCGGCTTTCGTCTTGAAATCGAGGGGGCGGTGATCCTGCTCGACCCCTGGCTGAGCGGCAACCCGATATTCCCGGACGAGCGCCGCGCCGAGGCGCTGGCGGGGGCGACGCATATCCTGCTGACCCATGGCCATGGCGATCACTCGGGCGATACGCTGGCAATCGCCAAGGACCTCGGCATTCCGGTGGTCGGCATCTATGATCTGATGAGCCATTGGGAGGCCACCGAGGGCATCGCAACCATCGGCTTCAACAAGGGCGGCACGGTCGATCTGGGCGGCGCCAAGGTCACGATGGTGCCTGCCAGCCATTCGTCCTCGATGGGCGGGCCGAACGGGCCGGTTTATACCGGCACCGAGGCGGGTTATGTGATCGCGGGCGAGGGCCATGTGATCTATGTCTCGGGCGACACCTCGATCAGCGCGGAAATGGACTGGATCGGCGCCTATTTCCAACCCGATATCGGCATCCTCTGCGCGGGCGGGCATTTCACCATGGACATGAAGGCCGCCGCCTGGGCCGCAAAACGGTATTTCAACTTCAAGACGGTGATCCCCTGCCATTACAAGACGATGCCGCTTCTGGAACAATCCGCCGCAGCGCTGGCCGAGGGCCTGCCCGGGGTCAATGTCATCGAGCCCGAGGTGATGCAGCCGATCACGCTTTGAGACGGTAGAGGGGGCCCTGCCCCCGCGCGGCTTACGCCGCGCCCCCCGGGATATTTGGACACTGTTGAGGATCAGGCGAGCCACCCGAAACCGCGCAGCGCCGCTCGGGAAAGACAGGCTCCTCCCCTCAACAGTGCAAAAATATCCTCGGGGGGTGAATTGGCCGCACGGCCAAGAGGGGGGCTGACAGCCCCCCTGCCCGGCCTGCCAGAGGTCACGGCCTCAGATAGGCATAGCCCTGTTGCTGCAATTCCATGAGCCGCACCGCGCCCGAGGGCACCACGCTCGCTTCCTCGATCAGCGGCACGTCCTTCTGGGTTTTCTGCCTTACCGCCTCGACCGTATTGAGACAGGCCGAGAAGGTCAGGTTTTCATATTGCAGCGCCATTTCGGCGATCCGGTCCTTCACCGGCGAGACATCCTCGCGCAGCATGTTCAGACCGGGGCCATAGGTGACGATTTCCACCACCACCTCCTCGCCCTTGTCGGCATAGTGCTTCTCGATATTGGCGGCATTGTTCAGCGCCATGTTCATCACCGAGACGGTGTCTTCATCGACATGGATCGCCACCCGCGCGGGCTCTGCCAGTCCCGGCAGCGCCGTCATCATGGCCAGCGCAAGCGCGGCCCCTCCTCCCTTGAGCATCATGTGAACCTCCCTTTCACATCAGGGGGTCAGGGTCCGCCCGGGGCGCCAGAAAATCAAGAAATTAAATATGTCTTTGCGTCGATCTGTCGTGCGATCAGCGCCGCGCGGCGAAAAATTCCTTCAACAGGCGCTCGGCCTCGGCCGCGCCGATCCCGTCATAGACCTCGGGCACATGGTGGCATTGCGGATGGGCAAACACCCGCGGCCCCTGCGCGACCCCGCCCGATTTCGGATCGGCCGCGCCATAATAGAGCCGCGCGATCCGCGCCGCCGCCAGCGCCGCGGCACACATCGGGCAGGGCTCGAGCGTGACATAGAGATCATGGCCCACCAGCCGCTCCGAACCTGCCGCCGCGCAGGCCGCGCGCAGCGCCAGCACCTCGGCATGGGCCGTCGGGTCGTTCAGCTCGCGCGTCCGGTTGCCCGCGCGCGCCACCACGCGCCCGCACGGCGCCACGATCACCGCGCCCACCGGCACCTCGCCGCGGGCGGCGGCCGCGCGCGCCTCTTCCAGCGCCTGATCCATGTAGCTTGTGAACGTCATCCCCCTTCATCGCGCGCTTGAGCCGCCCCATCAAGCCGCTTTCCAAACACGCGCGAAAGGTGTAGGAAACGGCCTTCGCCCGCGATGATCGCGCGCCCCCTCCCTCAGAAGGATCAGGACCATGACCGATTCCCCCGAAGCCCCGAGTCCCGTTTCCGCCACGCCCGAGCGTGTGGCCAAGGTCATCGCCCGTTCGGGCGTCGCCTCGCGCCGCGATGCCGAGAAGATGATCCTTGCCGGCCGGGTCGCGGTGAATGGCAAGAAGATCGACAGCCCCGCGATCGACGTCTCACCCAAGGACCGCGTCACCATCGACGGCCAGCCCATCGACGCACCGCAGGAAACCCGGGTCTGGCTCTATTACAAGCCGCTCGGCCTCGTGACGACCGAGAAGGACGAACAGGGCCGCCGCACGATCTTTGACGAGATGCCCGAGGGCATGCCGCGGGTTCTGAACGTGGGGCGCCTTGACCTCAATTCCGAGGGGCTTTTGCTTTTGACCAACGATGGCGGGCTGAAGCGCCGCCTCGAGCTGCCCGAAACCGGCTGGCTGCGCAAATACCGGGTGCGCGTCAATGGCCGCCCGATGGCCGACACCTTCGACCCGCTGCGCCGCGGGATCACCATCGAGGGCGAGGAATTCCAGCCGATGGAGATCAGACTCGACCGCCAGCAGGGCGCCAACGCCTGGCTGACCGTGGGCATCCGCGAGGGCAAGAACCGCGAGATCCGCCGCGCGATGGCGGAAATCGGGCTGACCGTGAACCGGCTGATCCGGATCAGCTATGGCCCGTTCCGCCTGAATGACATGAAGCCCGGCGATGTGGTCGAGGTCAAACGCAAGGTCCTGCGCGAACAGATGGGCGACCGGCTGTTGCTGGGCGTCGAGGATGGCCGCAAATCGCGGACCGAGCGCGAAGAGGCCGCCCTTGCGGCCCGGGCCGAGCGCTTTGCCCGCTCGGATGCGCGGCGCGACGGTGGCCGCCCCGAGCGTGGCGCCCGGGAGGACTGCGGCGATCGCAAGGGCTTCGGCAAGCAGCGTGATTTCGGCAGCGACCGCGGCGAGTGCGGCTTCAAGCCGCGGCGCGAGGATGGGGATCGCCCGTTCAAGCCGCGCCGCGAGGACGGTGAGCGCGGCGAGTTCCGCCCCAAGCGCGAGGACGGCGAGCGCGGGGCCAAGCCCTTTGGCGCGAAGCCCTTCGGGGGCAAACCGCGCGCGGCCGGGTTCAAATCGCATCGCGACGAGGACGGCGGCGGCGAGCGCCGCAGCTTCGGCGACAAGAAACCCTACGCCCCGCGCGACGGCGGCCGCGAGGGCGGCTTCGGCGGCAAGCCTTTCGGAGGCAAGCCGCGCGGCGAGGGCTTCCGCGGCGACCGGCCCCGCGACGACCGGCCCCGGGACGATCGTCCGCGTGAGGATCGGCCGCGCGACGACCGTCCGCGCGAAGATCGGCCGCGCCGCGATTTCAAGGGGAGCGATTTCAAGGGGGGCGATTTCAAGGGCGGCAAACCCTTCGGCGCGAAACGCTTCGATGGCGACCGCCCCGAGCGCGGCGAGCGTCCCTATACCCCCCGCGGCGACAAGCCCTATGGCGACAAGCCGCGCGGGGCCGAGGGCGGTTTTGGCGACAAGAAACCCTATGGCGCCCGCGGCGACAAACCCTTCGCCCGGCGCGATGGCGACAAACCCTATGGTGACAAGCCGCGCGGTGACAAACCCTTCGGCGAGCGCAGCGGCAAGCCCTATGCCCCGCGCCAGGGCGGCCGGGACGGCAAACCGGGCGGCGGTTTCAAGAGCCAGGGCTTCAAAAGCCATGGCGGCAAACCGGGGGCCAAGCCGCGCGCCGAGGGCTCGAAAAGCCATGGCGGGCGGGCGATGACCGGCTTCAACCGCGGCCCCGCGAAACCTCGCAAGGATTGAGCGCGACCGCGCCGGGGCCGGGGGCCGGGGCTTTGCCCCGGCCCCCGGTGTAATCAGACAGATGGATTGATCAGACCGGGATCATCTTGGATGTATCGGGACGGGGCGGGATAGATCACGGTTATCAAGGGTTTAAACGATCTCGACTGATGGGCGCGCGGCGCGGGGTGGTTTGCGCAATCGAGGCGGGTCGAGGGATTTGAGACACATGGATTGCGCAATGGGGCGGGCGTTCAAGAGCGTTTGAAACAACGTTTAAACCGGGGTCGAGGGGCGGTCGAATGTTCAACGGTATTCAGCGAGGCGCTGGCGGCGACCTCACGGAAAGCCGCAGGAACCGTAAGGGAAGCGTGAGGTGCCAGCGTTCAGCTTACAGATCCGAACCTGAACGCTGGCACCCTGCATGGCGTTTGCACGTTCAAGTTATGTAAGGCACTGTTATATATAGACATAGGGTCGGGACCCATAAATCGACTTGAGGCTGCACGGGCTGCATGATTCAAGCTCCCAAACAGAGGGGGCATGATGAGCGGGCATTTCTGGTTGACCG
>JACXUS010000086.1 GCA_014763785.1 Sphingomonadales bacterium
GATGAGCGCCAACGCCGTCGCCGCCTGCGCCGCAACGGCAACACCCCTGATCGCGCTGGAGCGGCCGGCGTGGCAGCCGCAGCCCTGCGACAACTGGCAGCGTGTGGCCGACATTGCCGCCGCCGTCGCGGCGCTGCCCGAGGCCCCCGCGCGGGTGTTTCTGGCCATCGGCAGGCAGAGCCTTGCGCCCTTTGCCGCCAGGCCGCAGCACCACTACCTGCTGCGGCTGGTCGATCCGCCCGAGGCCCCCTTGCCGCTGCCAAACACCAGCGTCGTGCTGGCGCGCGGGCCGTTCGATGTGGCGGGCGACACCGCCCTGCTGCGCGACCACGCCATCACCCATATCGTTGCCAAGAACGCCGGCGGCACCGGGGCCGAGGCCAAGCTGGCGGCCGCCCGTGCCCTGCGCCTGCCGGTGATCCTGATCGACCGGCCCGCCCTGCCGTCGCGCAAGCTGGCGGCCTCGGTCGCCGAGGTGATGGGCTGGCTGGGTCATTCCGTCACCGACCGGGGCGTATAGACCCAGCGCCCGACCCGCCGCGTTGCCGCGTTGCCGACGATGACGACCGTGCGCATGTCGGCCATCTCGGCGCTCGCCTCGGCCAGCGGGACGCAGGTGAGGGTTTCCTCCGGCGTGCTGACGGCGCGGGCGAACAGGATCAGGCGTTCCGGTTCACATTCCTGTCGCAGGATATCCAGCGCCTGCCCGAACTGATGCGGGCGGGATTTTGACCGGGGGTTGTAGAAGGCCATGGCAAAGCCGCCCCGCGCGGCGTGGCGCAGCCGGCGCTCGACTTCGGCAAAGGGTTTCAGATTGTCGCTGAGGTTGATCGCGCAGAAGTCATGGCCCAGCGGCGCCCCGGCCCGCGCTGCCGCCGCAAGCATCGCGGTGATGCCGGGCAGGATGCGGATGTCGATGTTCTGGCGCTCGGGGCAGGCCTCCAGCGCCTCGAAGAGCGCCGAGGCCATGGCAAACACGCCCGGATCGCCCGAGGAGACGATCACCACCCGCGCACCCTCCGCGGCAAGCTCCAGCGCGCGCCGCGCCCGGTCCAGTTCCACCCGGTTGTCCGAGGCATGCAGCGTCAGGCCCGCGCGGGGGGCGACTCGCGCCACATAGGGGATATAGCCCACCACATCGGTCGCCTCCGCCAGCGCCGCCGTCACCTCGGGCGTGACCTGAGCGGCCGATCCCGGCCCAAGGCCCGCAACCGCGATCCAGCCGGCCGTCATTCCTCGCCCCCCGCCACGGGGCGGCGGCCATGGCCATGCACCAGCACGATTGCGAAATAGGGGCACTCCTCGGCCTCCACCTCGGCCAGCCGCGCCACGCGCTGACCGGGCATCGTGCCGCGCTCGACCAGCCAGGCGTCGGCCAGCCGCCCCGCCGCCAGAAGCGCGCGGCGCACCTTTGGCAGGTTGCGCCCGGTCTTCATGATCGCCAGCGCGTCCGCCACCTGCATGTGGCGCACGAGGTCCGCCTCGGGCAGGGTGCCCATCAGCACGGTCAGCACATCGTCGCCCCAGGTCATCGGCTGGCCCGTCGCGGTCCAGCAGCCGACCATGCCGGGGATGCCGGGGATCACCTCGACCGGCACCACGCCGTGCAGCCGGGCATGGAGGTGCATGAACGAGCCGTAGAAGAACGGGTCGCCTTCGCACAGCACCACCACCTCGTGCCCTTGCGCGGCCAAGCTGTGCAACCGTGCGGCCCAGCCATCGTAGAAGGCCGACAGCAGGCGGTTGTAGTCGGGGCTGTCAAACGGGATTTCGGTGGTGACCGGGTATTCCATCGCGTATTCGATGACGCCCGGCGCCAGCATCCCGTCAACCATGCGCCGTGCCTGACCCTGCCGCCCGGCCTTGCGGAAATAGGCGATGTGGCGCGCGGCGCGGATCGCCCGGTCGGAGCGGACCGAGATCAGATCGGGGTCGCCGGGGCCAAGCCCGGCGCAGATGATGCGGCCTGTTGACATGGCAGCATTCATTCCTTGCGGCTCGCCAGCGCGTTGACGGCGGCCACCGTGATCGCCGATCCGCCCAGCCGCCCCGTGACCGCCAGCGCCGGCGCCGGGGCGGCGTCCAGCAGCGCGGCCTTGGATTCCGCGGCGCCGACAAAGCCCACCGGGCAGCCGATGATGGCGGCGGGACGCGGGCAGGCGGGGTCTTCCAGCATGTTGAGCAGGTGGAACAGCGCCGTCGGCGCGTTGCCGATGGCCACCACCGCGCCCTCCAGATGCGGCCGCCACAACTCGACGGCCGCCGCCGAGCGGGTGTTGCCCATGCGCGCCGCGAGGGCAGGCACGGCAGGGTCTTGCAGGGTGCAAAGGACGTCGTTCCCGGCAGGCAGGCGCGGGCGGGTGATGCCCTCGCTGACCATACGCACGTCGCACAGGATCGGCGCGCCCGCCTCGAGCGCCGCGCGCGCCGCGATGGCCATGCCGGGGGTGAAGCGCACGAACCGCTCGAGCCCCACCATCCCGGCGGCATGGATCATGCGGACGACGACGACCTCTTCCTCGGGGGTAAAGCCGGTCAGATCCGCTTCGGCGCGAATGATGGCAAAGGACTGGCTATAGATCGCGGCCCCGTCCGTTTCATAGACATGCGGCATCAGAACAGCCCCTTCAAGTCGATCGCCTCGGCGCGCAAGCCCTGCAAGGCCGGAGCTTCGGCAGCGCCGCCGTTGCGGATCAGGTCGAAGCCCGCGCGCGTCGCCACCAGCGTCACATCTGCCGGCCCCGGATGCGCGCAGCCCTTGGCACAGCCCGAGACATGCAGCAAGCGCCCGATGGGCACCTGCGGTGCCAGCCGCCGGGCCAGAGCGCGCACCGGGGCCAGCCCTTGCAGACAGGCAGGCGCGCCGGAACAGGCCTCGACCCGCAGCATGGGGTCTTGCGGATCGGTGATCAGACCCGGCAGGTCGGGCAGATGGCGCAACCCCTCGACCAGCAGCATCCGCCACGGCGTCACCCGCAACGGCCCGAGTGCGGCCAGCGCCGTCAGCGTGTCGGCCTGCATCTGGCCGAAGGCAAAGCCCAGCAGCGCCCCCTCGGGCCGCAAGCCGGGCAGGGGCGCAGGGGTCGCATCCGCAGGGGCCACCGTGCCTGCCAAGCGCCCCGGTGGCACCGCCCCTCGCGCGATCAGCGCAGCCATCCGCCCCCGGCCATCCGTCACACCGCCCGCCGCCAAGAACCACTGCGCAAGGGCCACCGCATCTGCCGCCGCATCCTCGACCGGCGCGCCCAAGGCCGCACCATCGCAGCGCATGAGCACCCGGCCATCGGCCGCGCGCTCCAGCCGGAGATCGGCGGCGACCCCGGCCAGGACCGGAGCAGGGCCGGTATCGACCGCAAAGCCGAACTTGCCCGGCAGCACGGGCATCTGCGCCAGTGCCTGTTGCAACGCCGCGGCCAACGCCAGTGTCCGTGCATCGGCAAAGGGCGTCACAAGGATGTTGCGACGCTGTTCCGCCGCGGGGTCGGCGTCGATCAGGCCAAGGCCGGACAGGGCGGCGATCAGATCCGGGTGGCTGGCATTTGTCACGCCGCGCAATTGCACATTGCCGCGCGCCGACAGGTCGATCAAACCGTTGCCGAATGCCTGCGCGGCTTGGGCAATACCGGCCGCCTGCGCGGGTGTCAGCCTGCCTGCTGGCGGGCGCACCCGCACCACCAACCCGTCGCCCGACAGCATCGGACGCAGGGCACCCGGGCACCAGCCCTGAATCTGAAAGGTTGGGTCCGTGGTCATGCCTGCTCCTGCAGGCTGGCGGCAATCGAGTTGCGGCGCGTCACCCACAGCCCGGCCTCGGCCAGACGGCGGAAGAGATCGCGCAGGGCGTGCAGGGCGGCCGGGTTCTCGCGGTTCATGAAGTCCACCAGATCGTCGCGGCCCAGCGTGGCGTCGTGGTAAAGGTCAAACAGATGCGGCGGCACCACGCCCGCCAGATGGGCAAAGGCCGCCATGTGGTCGGCGGTGGCGGCAATCTCGGCCGCCCCCCGGAACCCGTGCCGCATCATGCCGTCGGCCCAGGCGGGGTCGCTGGCACGGGCGCGCACCACGCGGGCGATTTCCTCGGTCAGGCTGCGGGCGCGCGGGCGGTCGGGCTGCGTGGCATCGAGGTGATAGAGCGCAGGTTGCGCGGCCCCCAACCGCGCCAGTGCCGCGGCAAATCCCGCCTCATGCGCGGCGTAATCGGCGGCCAGCAGCACATCGCTTTCCGGCAGATCCTGCGCATGCACAAAGCTGTCTGCCCCGCGCAGCCGCGCCTCCAGCCCCGCGCGGTCATTGCGTGACTGGCCATCCGTCCCGATGGCCCAGCTGGAGGCGGCAATCCACGCCTCGCCCGCCGCAATGCGCGCCTCGGTGGTGAAGTCGTCCATCGCCACGCCCATGCCAAGGCCGTAGAGGCCGGGCTTTGGCCCATAGACCCGCGCGGCCGCGGCGCGGTAGGGGTTGTCCTCGGCGGCCTCGTCGCGCGCGGCCAGCATCTGCGCCCCGGTTTCAAACAGCGTCGCCAGCCCCGGAAACACATCGCGGAACAGGCCCGACACCCGCAGCGTCACGTCGATGCGCGGGCGACCCAGCAGCGCCAGCGGCACCACCTCGACCCCCGAGACACGGGCCGAGCCTGCATCCCAGACCGGGGCAAGCCCCGCCAGATGCAGCGCCATGGCAAATTCCTCTCCGGCGGTGCGCATGGTGGCGCTGCCCCACAGATCGACCACCAGCCCGCGCGGCCAGTCGCCGTGATCCTGCAAATGCCGCCGCAACAGCTCTTCGGCCAGCTTGACGCCCTGCGCCTGCGCGGCGCGGCTGGGCACCGCGCGCGGATCGACGGCGAACAGGTTGCGCCCGGTGGGCAGCACGTCCGAGCGCCCCCGCGCGGGTGAGCCGGACGGACCGGGCGCCACCCGCCGCCCGGCCAGCGCGCGCAGCACGCCGTCGCGTTCGGCCGCGCCGCAGGCCCCGCGCCCCAGCACATGCAGCCCGTCGCCATACTGGCTTTCCTTGATGTCGCAGACAAAGCGATCAATCCGGGTAATCGCCTCGGCAGCGCTGGCGCCCTGCGGGATGCCCAGATCGGCCTCCACGCCCGAGGCTTGCGCTTCGCTGCGGATATCGGCGATCAGCCGGTCGCGTCGGGCGGGGTCCAGCCCGTCGGCGGTGGAGTATTCGTCCAGCAGCCGCTCCAGCCGCGTCATCCCCTCTGGCAGCGACGCCGCGCGCATCGGCGGCGGCATGTGGCCAATGGTCAGCGCCCCGATGCGGCGCTTGGCCTGCGCGGCCTCGCCCGGATCGTTGACGATGAAGGGATAGATCACCGGCAGATCGGCCACCAGCGCCTCGGGCCAGCAGGCCCCCGACAGCGCCACGGCCTTGCCCGGCAGCCATTCCAGCGTGCCATGCGCGCCCATGTGGACCAGCGCGTGCAGGCCCTGCGCGCGCAACCAAAGGTAGAAGGCGACATAGCCATGCCGGGGCACGCGCGACAGGTCGTGATAGTCGTCCTCGCGCAAGGCGACCTCGCCGCGCTCGGGTTGCAGCGCCACCAGCGCCGTGCCGCAGCGGATGGCGGCAAAATGCAAGGCCCCGTCCCGGCAGGCGGGATCCTTGGCAGGATCACCCCAAGCGGCGCTCAGCGCGTCGCGCAAGCCGTCGGGCAGGGCGGTCAGCGCCGACAGATAGTCTGCCAGCGGCCAGGACAGCGTTTCGGTTTGCAGGGCCAGGGCCAGCGCGCGGGGTGTCACGCCGTAACCCTCGGCGGCCAGATCGGCCAGCAGCGCTTCGGTCGAGGCCAACGCATCGAGCCCCACCGCATGGGCCATCTGATGCGCCCGGCCCGGATAGGTGGAGAGCACCACCGCCACCCGCCGCTCGGCCGGGGTGGCCTTGGCCAGCCGCAGCCAACCCGTGACGCGGGCCAGCACCGCCGCCACGCGGTCAGCATCGGCCCGGTGGGCAAAACGCGAGAATTGCAGGTCGGGGTCACGCTTGCCCGCGGTTTTGAACGAGACAAGACCGGCAAACAGCCGCCCGTCCACCTCGGGCAGCACGACGTGCATCGCCAGATCGGCCGGCGACAGGCCGCGATCCGACCCGGTCCAGTCGCGGCGGCGTGCGGTGCACAGCGCCACCTGAAACACCGGGCAATCGGCGGCGTCAAACGGTGTCGTCCCGTCATCGCCCCGCGCCGAAAAGGCGGTCGCGTTGATGATGACGGGGGGCTGCGCCTGCGCCAGCACCGGGCGCAGCCAATCGGCAAAGCCGGGCGCCTTCAGCGAGGGCGCAAAGACCCCCGCCGCCGCCATCCCTTGCGCCCGCAAGCCGCGGATCAGCGCATCGACCGGCGCCGTATCGGCCGCGGTCAGATAGCTGCGGTAAAAGCTGACCAGCACCACCCGCCCCGGCGGCAGTGCCGCGATCACGCCCAGATCGGGGTCATAAAGCCCGATGTCCGGCACCCGCTTGTCGCCCGGCACCGGCCCGGCATAAAGCCCCGCTGCCAGCGCCAGTTGCGCCAGCGCTGCCTGCGCCGCCACAGCGCCCCCCGCGTCGCACAGCGCGGCCAGCCGGCGCAGGGTGGACACCGGCAGGGTCGAGACCGCATCCAAGCCAGAGTCGGGCCGCCCGTCGGCAGGCAACACCGCCAGTGCAATCCCGCGCCTGCGCGCCAGATCCTGCACCGAGGCGATGCCGTAGGGCCAATAGGCCTCACCGCCAATCAGCCGGATCAGGATGGCCTTGGCGCCCGACAGTGTGCGCTCGACGTAAGTATCGACCGAAACCGGGTGCTTCAGCGCCACGATGTTCTGCAAGCGCAAGCTGGGCAGGCCGCCGCCCGCCCGTTTCCAGCCTGCCGCAAAAGCGCCAAGGTCGCTGTCGGAAAACGACAGCACCACAAGCTCCGCGGGGTCTTGCCCCGGATCAAACGGCGCATCCGCCGTGTCCAACCCCCGGGTTTCGCGGAAGACAACGTGCATCGCGCGCTCAGGCCCCCAGAACGGCGCGGATGGCGGCCTCGTCGATGTCGTGATGCTCGGCAATCACCACCAGCCGCGATGCGCGCGGTTCCGCGCCCCAAGGCCGGTCGAACTGCTGGCGCACCCGCGCGCCCACCGACTGCACCAAAAGCCGCATCGGCTTGCCCGCCACGGCGACATGGCCCTTGACGCGCAGAATGTTCTGCTCGGACGCAAGACGCGCGATGCGCAGGGCCAGATCTTCGGGGTCGGTGATCTCGGGCAGGTCGATCACCACGCTGTCGAAATCGTCATGCTCGTGGTCCTCCGCGCCGTCATGGTGGCTGCGGCGGGCGGCGAGGTCATCCTCGGCGGCGGCGTTCAGGCCCAGGATCAGTGCCGTGTCGATGCGGCCTTCGGTCATCGGCAGGATTGCCACCTTGCGCGGCATCTCGGCCTCGATCACCGCGCGGGCGGCAGCAAGGCCCGCTTCCCCCGCCAGATCGGCCTTGGTCAGCAGGATCAGGTCGGCACAGAGGATCTGATCCTCGAACACCTCGGACAGCGGTGTTTCGTGGTCGATGCTGTCATCGGCGGCGCGCTGGGCATCCACCGCCGCCACATCGGGGGCAAAGCGCCCCGCCGCCACCGCCTCGGCATCGGCCAGCGCGATCACCCCATCGACGGTGATCTTCGAGCGGATCGCGGGCCAGTCGAAGGCCTTCAGGAGCGGCTTGGGCAGCGCAAGCCCCGAGGTTTCGATCAGGATGTGATCGGGCCGCTGCGGCATCGCCATCAGCGCCTCGATCGTGGGGATGAAATCATCGGCCACGGTGCAGCAGATGCATCCATTCGCCAGTTCGACGATGTTCTCCACGGGGCAATTGGCATCGGCGCAGGATTTCAGGATATCGCCATCCACCCCCACCGTGCCGAATTCATTGACCAGAATCGCCAGCCGCTTGCCCTGCGGGTTCTGCATCAGGTGGCGGATCAGGGTGGTCTTGCCCGCCCCCAGAAAGCCGGTGATCACGGTGACGGGGATCTTGGTGAGGTCAGACATCTTGGGTCTCCAGCGGGGGGATGCGGGCAAGGCTTTGCTTGCGGAAAATCACGGGGCGGTCACGCCAGGGCACGATGCCGTCGGCAGAGGCGGCATAAAGCCCGGCCCCGCGCAGGATTTCGGCGGCGTCCTCGGTGGTCATGCGGCCGTAGACATAAGACCAGCCGCCGGGTTTGCTGAGGGCCACGGCACAGCCATGATCGCAGGCCGACAGACATTCGACCGGGCGCAGGGTCACGCCGTCAGGCAGGTCAGACGCCGCCAGCGCATCATGCAGGGAACGACCCGGACAAGCCTCGCCTTCGACCACCGGCTGACCGGCGCGGCAGGTGGTGCAGACATGCAGAACGGTTCTCATGGCCTCTCCCGGTGTGGCGGAACGGGAATAACCTGCGGCATGGGCGCAGCCCATGGTCCGAAGGTCGCGAAACACCCCGTCCGCGCGTTTCAGTTCCGGCTCTGGCAGGTCTCCCGGCTTGCGGATATCGGGGCAGGCAAGCGTGCCTGTCCCGGCGCCCTGCCTGTCTTCCCGAACCTTGCGGCCAGTGACATGAGGCAGACCTTTCCGGTCACGGTCGCGGGGGCGGCTGCGCTTCGGCCCTGCGGCATGGCGTGCCGCAAATCCTGTCGCATTCCCTTTTCACCTGCCTTAAAGACAGGCACCAGCGCCTGAAGTCCCTAGTGTGCCACTCAGGATGCGCTGTCAAGAAAAAGGATTCCGCCCGATGTCCGCCGAGACCGACACCCCGACCGAAACCGATGATCCGGCCCGCCATGCCAGCAAGATGGCCAGGAAAAAGGCCGCCCGCGACAAGATGATGGCGGGCAAGTCGGGCGAAAAGGGCCTGCTGATCGTGCACACCGGGGCGGGCAAGGGCAAATCCTCGGCGGGGTTCGGGATGATTCTGCGCTGCATCGCGCATGGGATGCCCTGCGCGGTCGTGCAGTTCATCAAGGGCGCCTGGGACACCGGCGAGCGGCGGCTGATCGAGGGGCATTTCAGCGACATCTGTCAGTTTCACGCGATGGGCGAAGGTTTTACCTGGGAAACGCAGGACAAGGCCCGCGACATCGCCGCCGCCCGCGCCGGCTGGCACAAGGCAAAGACGTTGATCCGCGACCCGGACATTCGATTCGTGCTGCTGGACGAGATCAACATCGCCCTGCGCTATGACTACCTGGACCTGGAAGAGGTTCTGGCCTTCCTGCGCGACGAAAAGCCCCCGCTGACCCATGTCTGCCTGACCGGGCGCAATGCCAAGGAGGCGCTGATCGAGGCCGCCGATCTGGTCACCGAGATGAAGCTGATCAAACACCCGTTCCGGTCGGGCATCAAGGGCCAGCCGGGGGTCGAGTTCTGATCCGATGCCCGCTCTGATGATCCAGGGCTGCGGCTCGAACGTCGGCAAGTCGGTGCTGGTGGCGGGTCTGTGCCGCGCAGCCGTGCGGCGCGGCCTGCGCGTGGCGCCGTTCAAGCCGCAGAACATGTCCAACAACGCCGCCGTCACCGCCGATGGCGGCGAGATTGGCCGCGCGCAGGCCTTGCAGGCGATGGCCTGCGGACTAGACCCCATGACCGACATGAACCCCGTGCTGCTGAAACCCGAATCCGAGGTCGGTGCGCAGGTCATCGTGCAGGGCAAGCGGCTGACCACGGCGCGGGCCCGCGATTATGCGGCGCTGAAGCCGCAGCTGATGGGGGCGGTGCTGGACAGTTTCCAGCGGTTGCGCGCGGCACATGATCTGGTGATCGTCGAAGGTGCGGGCAGCCCGGCCGAGGTGAACCTGCGGGCAGGCGACATCGCCAACATGGGCTTTGCCCGTGCGGCGGGCGTGCCGGTGGTGCTGGTCGGCGACATCGACCGGGGCGGCGTGATCGCGCAGATCGTCGGCACGCAGGCGGTGATTGACCCGGAGGATGCCGCCATGGTGGCCGGGTTCCTGATCAACAAGTTTCGCGGCGATCCGCGCCTGTTCGACGATGGCTATGCCTTTGTCGCCGACCGCACCGGCTGGCGTGGATTTGGCGTGGTGCCGTGGTTTGCGCAGGCGCATCGCTTGCCCGCCGAAGACGCGCAGGACATTGCCTCGGGGGTGCACGGCAACGGGGTGACGATTGCCGCGCTATGCTTTTCGCGGATCGCAAATTTCGACGATCTCGATCCGCTCAAGGCCGAACCGGGCGTCAATCTGGTGATGGTGCAGCCGGGGCAGGCCATTCCGGGCGATGCGCGGCTGGTGATCCTGCCGGGGTCAAAGTCAACGCGCGGCGATCTGGCGTTCCTGCGCGCGCAGGGCTGGGACGTGGACCTTGCCGCGCATATCCGGCGCGGCGGGCATGTGCTGGGGATTTGCGGCGGCTACCAGATGCTCGGCCGCTCGGTCGCAGATCCGGAAGGGATCGAAGGTGCACCCGGCGTGACCGAGGGGCTGGGGCTGCTGGATGTGGAAACGGTGATGTCGCCCGACAAGCGACTGACGCGGGTGACGGCTGAGCACGCGGGCACCGGGCTTTCGGTCGAGGGGTACGAAATCCATATCGGACGCACCGTAGGCC
>JACXUS010000087.1 GCA_014763785.1 Sphingomonadales bacterium
GGGTGATTGACCCTGCGCCACGCGATGATAGCTTGAAAAACAGGGGGGGTATCGGATAGATGCCCGCAACTGAACAGCCAATCAGGGAAGAGCCATGTTCAACACGATGAATATCCTCAAGGCAGCGGGTGCGGTGTTGGGCGCATTCCTGTTCTTCCTCGTCGCCGGGACCGCCTCGAAGGGGCTCTATTCCATGGGGTCGGGCCATGCCGCGCATGCCGAGGGCGAGGCCGAAGTTGCGATGATGTCGGCCGCGCCCGGTGGCGTGGGCGGTGAAGCCGCCGACGAGGCGCCCGCCGAAGAGGTCGTCACCGTCGCGCTGGGCGAGGGCGATGCGGCCAAGGGCGAGAAGGTCTTCGGCAAATGCAAGGCCTGCCACAAGATCGACGGCAAGAACGCCACCGGCCCGCATCTGGACGGCGTGGTCGGCCGCGCCATCGGCGGGGTCGAGGGCTTCGCCTATTCCGACGCGCTCAAGACGCATGGCGACAGCTGGACGCTGGAGCATCTCGACGCCTATCTGACCAACCCGAAAGAATATATCCCCGGCAACAAGATGTCCTTCGCGGGCCTGCCCAAGCCCGAGGATCGCGCCAACCTGATCGCCTATCTGGAAAGCCTTGGCGGCTGATCCGCGCGCGGCGCCGCTGAACTGATCACAAGGCCGTCCCCCGGGGCGGCCTTCGTGCTTTTCACGCAGTTGCAACTTGCAAGGGCCCGGGTTGCGCCCCTAACTGGTCAGAACGAACACAAACGGGGAGTGGGTGGATGACGCAACGAGCGGCGGTCGCGGTGCGGCGGCAGGATCGGAACGAGGGGCTGCGGCTGGGGCTGGCGGCGGGCGGGCTGATCGTGGCGCTGGGGCTTTGGGCCGGGTCCGCGGGCATCGTCCGGGCGCAAGAGGCCCCCGCCCCCGCGGTCCCCGGCGGCGAGACGATCACCGCCTCGGCGCTCTCGCTGCTGGGCACGCCGAAATATGCGCCCGATTTTCCGCATCTCGATTACGTCAACCCCGATGCGCCCAAGGGCGGCGAGATTGCCGAATGGACCGTCGGCGCGTTTGACAATTACAACCCCTATTCGCTGGAAGGGCGGGCGGCTGCGCTGTCCTCGGTCCCGCATGAGACGATGATGGAGGGCACCGCCGACACGATCGGCGAGCTTTACTGCCTGCTCTGCGAGAGCCTCGAATATCCCGCCAGCAAGGATTGGGTGATCTTCACCCTGCGCGAGGGCATCACCTTCTCGGATGGCACGCCGATGACCGCCGAGGATGTCGCCTTCAGCTATGATCAGCTGGCGACCAAGGGGCTGAGTTCCTTCCGCGAGGTGATCGCGCAGATGATCGCCGGGGTCGAGGTGCTCGACGCGCGGCGGGTGAAATACACCTTTCAGCCCGAGGCGCCGCGGCGCGATATTCTGGCGGCGGCGGGCGGGTTGCCGGTGTTTTCCCGCGCGCAATTCGAGCGTGACGGGATCGACCTGAGCAAGGCCTCGACTGTGCCGCTGATCGGCTCGGGGCCCTATGTCTTCGACAGTGCCAAGAACGGCCGCACGGTGATCTGGCGGCGCAACCCGGATTACTGGGGCCGTGATCTGCCGATCAACCGGGGCCGGGCGAATTTCGACACGATCCGCATCGAATATTTCGGCGATTACAACGCCGCTTTCGAGGGGTTCAAGGCCGGCGTCTATACCTTCCGCAGCGAACCCAGCGCGCAGCTTTGGGCGACCGCCTATGACTTCCCGGCGCTGAGCAAGGGGCAGGTGGTCAAGCAGGTCCTGCCCGATGACACCAAGGTTCTGGCGCAGGTCTTCGCGATCAACCTGCGGCGCGAGAAGTTTCGCGATGTCCGGGTGCGCGAGGCGCTCGATCTGATGCTGAACTTCGAATGGATGAACAAGACGCTGTTCTTTGGGCTGAACGAACGCGTCACCTCGTTCTGGCAAAAGACCGACATGATGGCCGAGGGGCTGCCCACGCCCGAGGAACTGGCGGTGCTTGAGCCTTTGCGCGCCGATCTGCCCGACAGCGTCTTTACCGAACCGGCGGTGCTGCCGCCGGTCTCGGGGGAACGCCAGCTGGATCGCGGCAACATGCGCAAGGCCGCGGCGCTTCTGGATGCGGCGGGCTGGGTGACGGGCGATGACGGGATGCGCCGCAATGCCAAGGGCGAGACGCTGCGGGTCGAGCTGCTCAACGACAATCAGGCGCTCGACAACCGCTATAACGCCTATGTCGAAAACCTGCGCGCGGTGGGCATTGATGCGGTCCATACCCGGGTTGACGATGCCGAATATGAAAACCGCCGCCGCCGGCATGACTTCGACCTGCTGACGACGCATTTCCGCACCGACGACATCCCGGGCGCCGAATTGCAGCAATATTTCGGCTCGGCCACGACGGGCGATGTGTTCAACGCCTCGGGTCTGGCCAATCCCGCGGTGGACAAGCTGATCGCCCAGATCGAGCGCGCCGACACGCGCGAAGAGCTTGTGCCCCGCGTGAAGGCCCTCGACCGGGTGCTGCGCGCCGAGCGCTTCGCGATCTTTCAGTGGCAGCGGCCGTCCTATCTGGTGGGTTTCTGGGATCAATACGAGCACCCCGAGACCCTGCCGCCCTATGCGCTGGGCGAGATGGACTTCTGGTGGTATAACGCCGAAAAAGGCGAAAAGCTGAAAGCCGCGGGCGCGTTCTAGGACCTGCGGGCAAATAAGGGCAAGGGCAGATGGGCGCCTATATCCTGCGACGGTTGTTGCTGGTCATTCCGACGCTGCTCGGGATCATGCTGGTCAATTTCGCGCTGACGCAATTCGTGCCGGGCGGGCCGATCGAACAGATCATCGCCCGCGTGCAGGGCGAGGGCGACAGCCTGCGCAACATCGCGGGCGGCGGCGATCAGCAGGGCCAGCAGGGCGGCGATCAGGGCGGCTATCAGGGCGCCCGCGGCATCCCGCCCGAGATGCTGGCGCAGCTCGAGGTGGATATGGGCTTTGCCCGGATCACCTGCGCGCCGGGCTTCACCGGGACCCCCGATGTGCGCGATCCGGCCTGCACCAAAGAGCCGATCTCGGCGCCCGAGCGGTTCCTGATCATGATCGGCGACTATCTGCGCTTCGATTTCGGCAAGAGCTTCTTTCACAACAAATCGGTGATCGAGCTGGTGCAGGAAAAGATGCCGGTCTCGATCACGCTGGGGCTGTGGTCCACGATCCTCGCCTATCTGATCTCGATCCCCTTGGGCATCCGCAAGGCGATCAAGGACGGCACGCCGTTTGACACCTGGACATCGGGCACGATCATCGTGGCCTATGCGATCCCCGGGTTCCTGTTCGCCGTCATGCTGATGGTGCTCTTCGCGGGCGGGTCCTATTGGAAGATCTTCCCGCTGCGCGGCCTCACCTCGGACAATTTCGACAGCCTGAGCACCATGGGCAAGGCGCTCGATTATCTTTGGCATGCGACGCTGCCGGTCATTGCGATGACGATTTCCAGCTTCGCCACCATGACGCTTTTGACCAAGAACAGCTTTCTGGACGAGATCAACAAGCAATATGTGATGACTGCGCGCGCCAAGGGCCTGACGGAACGCCGCGTGCTTTACGGCCATGTCTTCCGCAATGCGATGCTGATCGTGATCGCGGGCTTCCCGGCGACCTTCCTTGGCGTGTTCTTCGGCGCCTCGATCATCGTGGAAACCATCTTTTCGCTCGACGGGCTGGGGCTTCTGGGCTTTCAGGCGGCGGTCGAGCGGAACTATCCGGTGATCTTCGGCACGCTCTATGTCTTTGGCCTGATTTCGCTGGTTGTCGGCATCCTGTCGGACCTGATGTATGTCTTCGTCGATCCGCGCATCGACTTCGAGCGGAGGGCCGGCTGATGGCCCTGTCGCCCCTCAACGCCCGGCGCTGGCGCAATTTCAAGGCCAACCGGCGCGCCTTCTGGTCGCTGTGGATCTTCCTTGCGCTGTTTGTCACCTCGCTGCTGGCCGAGGTGATCGCCAATGACAAGCCGATCATCGCCTCTTATCGGGGCGAGCTCTATTTCCCGGCCTATCGCTTCTATCCCGAGACTGCCTTTGGCGGCGATTTCCGCACCGAGGCGATCTATCGCGACCCGGCGGTGCAATGCCTGATCGAGACGGGCGGGGTGCAGGACTGCTGGGATGCCCCCGAGGAGGTGATCGCCGAGGCCCGCGAGACCGGCGCCGTCGGCGGCGAGGCGGTCGAGCGTGGCTGGATGATCTGGCCGCCGATCCCCTATCACTATCGCACCATCAACAACGTGGGCTCGGCGCCCTCGGCGCCTGATGGCAAGCATTGGCTGGGCACCGATGACACTGCGCGCGATGTGCTGGCGCGGGTGATCTATGGCTTCCGCACCTCGATCCTGTTCACGCTGATCGTGACCACGGTCGGCAGCCTGATCGGCATCGCCGCAGGCGCGGTGCAGGGCTATTTCGGCGGGCGCACCGATCTGGTGTTCCAGCGGCTTCTGGAAATCTGGTCCTCGACGCCCTCGCTTTATGTCATCATCATCCTTTTCGCGATCCTCGGGCGCAGCTTCTGGCTGCTGGTCTTCGTGGCGATCCTGTTTGGCTGGCCCGCGCTGACCGGCGTCGTGCGCGCCGAATTCCTGCGCGCGCGCAATTTCGAATATGTGCGCGCGGCGCGGGCGCTGGGGGTGTCTGACAGGGTGATCATGTTCCGCCACATCCTGCCCAATGCGATGGTGGCCACGCTGACCATGCTGCCCTTCGTGATCACCGGGACGATCTCGATGCTGGCCTCGCTCGACTACCTCGGCTATGGGCTGCCCTCCTCTGCCCCCTCGCTGGGGGAACTCGCCCTGCAGGGCAAGCAGCATCTTCAGGCGCCGTGGCTGGCCTTTTCCGCCTTCTTCACCTTCGCGACGATGCTGTCGCTTCTGGTCTTCATCTTCGAGGGGGTCCGCGACGCCTTCGACCCGCGCAAGGTGTTCAAATGACCCCGGTTCTGAGCGTCGAGAACCTTCGGATTTCCTTCCGGCAGGACGGCCGCGTGATCCCCGCCGTCCGCGGCGTCAGCTTCACCGTGGCCAAGGGCGAGACCGTCGCGCTGGTGGGCGAAAGCGGCTCGGGCAAATCGGTCACGGCGCTCTCGACCGTGGCTTTGCTCGGGTCGAATGCGATGCTCGAAGGGTCCGTGAAATACGCCGGGCGCGAGATGGTCGGCGCGCCCGAGGCCGATCTGCGCGACGTGCGCGGCAATGATATCAGCTTCATCTTCCAAGAGCCGATGACCTCGCTGAACCCGCTCCACACGATCGAAAAGCAGATCGGCGAAAGCCTCGCGCTGCATCAGGGGCTGCGCGGCGAGGCGGCGCGGGCGCGGATCGTCGAGCTCTTGGGGCAGGTGGGCATTGCCGATCCCGAAACGCGGCTGGCGGATTATCCGCATCAGCTGTCGGGCGGGCAACGCCAGCGGGTGATGATCGCGATGGCGCTGGCCAACGGGCCCGAGCTGCTGATCGCGGATGAGCCGACGACCGCGCTCGATGTGACGATTCAGGCGCAGATCCTTGAGCTGCTGGCCGATCTGAAGCGCGATCTGGGGATGAGCCTGCTGTTCATCAGCCACGATCTGAACGTGGTGCGGCGGATCGCGGATCGTGTCTGCGTGATGCAGGCGGGCGAGATCGTCGAGCAGGGGCCGACCGAGGAGATCTTCGCCAACCCGCAGCATCCCTATACCAAGAAGCTGCTCGCGGCCGAGCCGCAGGGCCGCGCCGAGCCGGTGGCCGAGGATGCCCCCGAGGTCCTGCGCACCGACGATCTGCGGGTCTGGTTCCCGATCCAGCGCGGCTTGCTGCGCCGCACTGTCGGGCATGTGAAGGCGGTGAACGGTGCGACGCTTGCCCTGCGCGCGGGTGAGACGCTCGGCATCGTGGGCGAAAGCGGCTCGGGCAAGACCACGCTCGCGCTCGCCATCATGCGGCTGATCGGGTCGGAGGGGCCGATCCTCTATGCCGGGCAGGACATTTCCAAATGGCAGGCGGGCCGGTTGCGCCCGCTGCGCCGCGACATGCAGATCGTGTTTCAGGACCCGTTCGGCAGCCTCAGCCCCCGGATGACCGTCGAGCAGATCATCGCCGAGGGACTGGGCGTGCATGGCGTCGAGCCCGGGCGCAACCGGCGCGACATGGTCGCGGCCATCATGGAGGAGGTCGGCCTCGACCCCGCCACGATGCAACGCTATCCGCATGAATTCTCGGGCGGGCAGCGCCAGCGCATCGCGATTGCGCGGGCGATGATCCTGCAGCCCAAGGTGGTGGTGCTGGATGAACCGACCTCGGCGCTGGATATGACGGTGCAGGTGCAGATCGTCGAGCTCTTGCGCGACTTGCAGCGCCGCCACGGGCTCGCCTATCTCTTCATCAGCCACGATTTGCGCGTGGTGCGGGCGCTGGCGCATAAGGTCATCGTGATGAAGCGCGGCGATGTGATCGAGGCGGGCCCCGCGCAGGCGGTCTTCGAGACGCCGCAGACCGATTACACCCGGGCGCTGATCGCCGCGGCCCTTGGAGAGAGCGTTTGAAGATTCTCTTTGTCCATCAGAATTTCCCGGGGCAATTTCCCCATCTGGCCCCGGCGCTCGAGGCGCGCGGGCACGAGGTGCTGGCGCTGACCGCGGAAACGAATACCCGCCCCTCGCCGGTCCGGGTCGTGAAATACCGCAAACCCGCCGAGGTGAAGCTGGAGCCGCGCCTGACGCGGATGTATGCCGAGGTGTCCGAGCGCGGGCTGAAGGCGGCGCTGGCCGCGCGGCAGCTGCGCGAGGCGCATGGCTATGTGCCCGATGTGATCTTCGGCCATCCCGGCTGGGGCGAGACGCTCTATCTGCGCGAGGTCTGGCCCGAGGCGCGGCTCCTGGTCTATGCGGAACTCATGTATCGCAGCGCCGGCCTCGATACCGATTTCGACCCGGAATTCGCGCGCCCCGCCTTCGATGCGCGGGTTTCCACCACGGCGCGCTCGGCGCATCTGATCCAGTCGATGGTGCAGGCCGATGCGGCGCTGGCTCCCACGCGCTTTCAGGCCGAGACCTTCCAGCCCGAGCTGCGCGGCAAGATCACCGTCTGCCATGATGGGGTGGATACGGTGCGGGTGGCACCCAATCCGGCGGCGCGGCTCGAGATCCCGGGGACCACGCTCACCTTTGCGCCGGGCGATGAGGTGCTGAGCTTCGTCAACCGCTCGCTTGAACCCTATCGCGGCTATCACAGCTTCATGCGTGCGCTGCCCGCGGTGCTGGCCGCGCGCCCGAAGGCGCATGCCGTGATCATCGGCGAAGAGGGGCAAAGCTATGGCGCGCCGCCCAAAGGCGAGAAAAGCTGGAAGCAGATCTTCCTTGAGGAGGTCGCGGACCGGCTCGACCTGAGCCGCGTGCATTTCCTCGGGCGTGTGCCCTATCCGACCTATCTGAGCCTGCTGCAGGTCAGCCGGGCGCATGCCTATCTGACCTATCCCTTCGTGCTCAGCTGGTCGCTGATGGAGAGCATGGCGGCGGGCTGCCATGTGCTGGCCTCGGATACCGCGCCGGTGCGCGAGGTGATCCGGCATGGGCATAACGGCCAGCTGATCGATTTCTTCGATATCCCGCGCTGGTCGGCGGCGCTGACCGAGGCGCTGGCCGAACCCGACCGCTTCGCGCCTTTGCGCGCTCAGGCGCGCGCCGATATCGTCGCGGGCTATGATCTGCAGAGCCATTGCCTGCCGCGGCTGATCGACTTCGTGGAAACCGCCGGGCGCTAGGGCCCGATCGCCGCGTCTTTGGCCCCGTGCGGAGCCTCCGGCGGGGATATTTGGACACTGTTGAGGGCAGGGTTCTCCTCAACAGTGCCGAAATATCCCCGGGGGTCCGGGGGCAGGCGGCCCCCGGCCTTGCCACAGGCGCCGGCAAAAGAAATGGGGGGCGCAGGGCCCCCCAGTGGGTCAGTTCGGCTTTGTTCAGATCGCCGAGCTGTGTCCGGCCTTGGACAGATCATAGGCATCGAAATGCCGCGCGATCATCCGGGTCAGGGGGCGGGCCTTTTCGGGGATCGACAGGCCCTCAGGCGTGAGCGTGACCATATCCTCGAATTTCGCGGCGCAATCGGCGAAGAGGCGGGCAAGCTCGGCCGGATCGGCGCCGAAGTCGCGCACCAGCTCCGCGGTGGAGACCGCGAAATCGCACATCAGCGCCTCGATCAGCCGCGCGCGCATCTTGTCTTCGGCGGTGAAGGCATGGCCGCGGCTGGTCGAGAAGCGGCCCTCGCGGATCGCGCCGGTATGGGCGCCGGTGGCGGGGGCGTTTTGCGCATAGCCCTGCGGGAAGCGCGAGATCGAGCTTGCGCCCATGCCGACCAGCGCCTCGGCCAGATCGTCGGTATAGCCCTGGAAGTTGCGCCGCAGCTGCCCCGCCTTCTGCGCCCGCGCAAGCCCGTCGGTCGGCAGCGCGAAATGGTCGATGCCGATCTCGTCATAGCCATCCGCCGTGAAGAGCTGGCGCGCGGTCTCGAACAGCTCCAGCCGTTCCTGCGGGGTCGGCAGGTGATCCGAGGGGATCATCGTCTGCCGCCGCGCCATCCACGGCACATGCGCATAGCCATAGAGCGCCACCCGGTCGGGGCCGAGCGACAAGAGCTTCTGCACCGAATCCGCGATCTTCGTCGGCGTCTGATGCGGCAGGCCATAGAGGATATCGGCATTCAGGCTCGCCACGCCGCGGGTGCGGATCATGTCGACGGCGGCCTTGGTGACCTCATAGCTTTGATCGCGGCCGATCACGCCCTGAATCTGCGGGTCGAAATCCTGCACCCCGATCGAGGCGCGGTTCATGCCGCTTTCGGCCAGCGCATCCATTCGCGCGGCGTCGATCTCATTGGGGTCGATCTCGACCGAGAATTCGGCGCCTTCGCCCATCGGCACCGCCTCGAAGACCGCCGCCGCCAGACGGCGCATCATGTCGGCGGGCATCAAGGTGGGCGTGCCGCCGCCCCAATGCAGCCGCGAGAGCGTGACGCCGGGCGCCAGATGGGCGCGCAGCATCTTCAGCTCGGCCAGCAGGGTCTCGGCATAGGCGCGCACCGGCTCGTCGCTTTGCGTGCCCTGTGTGCGGCAGGCGCAGAACCAGCACAGCCGCCGACAGAACGGCACATGCATATAGAGCGAGATCGAGGACCCTTCGGGAATCGCCTCGATCCAGCGGGTGAAGTCCGCAGCCCCCACCGCATGGGAAAAATGCGGGGCGGTCGGATAACTCGTATAGCGAGGCACCCGTGCGTCGAAGAGCCCGAGCCGGGTCAGTTGCGATTCCTGTTCCATGGGGGTATCTTTATCGGTAGAACGCGCAACAGAATTTGACTCAAATCAAGTGGCACAGATGGCTCACGACGACGTGCATCCGGTCTCGCTGGCCTGCGGAGACTGTCCGATCCGGCATCGCGCGGTCTGTGCGCGCTGTGAGAGCGATGAGCTTGATGAGCTCGAATCCATCAAATACTACCGCAGCTTCGAGGCCGGTCAGACGGTGATCTGGGCGGGCGACAAGATGGATTTCGTGGCCTCGGTGGTCACCGGGATCGCGACGCTGACCCAGACGCTGGAAGATGGGCGCACGCAGATGGTGGGGCTGTTGCTGCCTTCGGATTTCGTGGGCCGCCCGGGGCGCGCGACCGCGGCCTATAACGTGACCGCGACGACCGATATCCTGATGTGCTGCTTCCGCCGCAAGCCCTTCGAGGAGATGATGGAGCGCACGCCGCATATCGCGCAGCGGCTGTTGCAGATGACCTTGGATGAACTGGACGCCGCGCGGGAATGGATGCTGCTTCTGGGCCGCAAGACCGCGCGGGAAAAGATCGCTTCGCTGCTGTCGATCGTGGCGCGGCGCGATGCCTCGATCAAGCTGCGCAATGCGACCGGGCGCACGACCTTCGATCTGCCGCTGACGCGCGAGGCGATGGCGGATTATCTGGGCCTGACGCTGGAAACCGTGTCGCGCCAGATCTCGGCGCTGAAACGCGACGGGGTGATCGAGCTTGAAGGCAAGCGCCATGTGACGGTGCCCGACATGGACCGCCTCTTGATCGAGGCGGGCGACGATAGTGATGGTGGGTTTCTGGTCTGAGGGGGCGAAGCGCAGCTTTCGATTGATCCGATAACCGCGTCTTCAGACCACCACCTCGCATACAAAAAACTCACGCCTCGCTCCGGCGACTATCAGTATGGTTCCTGGCGAGATCGGCGCGTTCCTCGCGCGATTATAGACTCCTATCGGGTCTTCGGTCTCCGGGTTGGCTCTCAACGCAGCGCGAGCCTGGTCCCGTCGAAGCTCCTCGCGCATGTCATAAATCTGAAAGGGATCGTAAAATTGAACAGAGTTTGATCGAAGACAAGATCTGACCAAGGTGTCATCATCTAGCAGGCCGCTGAAGAAGTCGGCTGTGCAGAACGGTTTTCTTTCGGCGCAACTGTCCGGGCTTGGCTTCGGGCGCCTTGGCGCAGAAAGCATGCTTGT
>JACXUS010000088.1 GCA_014763785.1 Sphingomonadales bacterium
CGCGCCCGCCCGGGGCGCGGCCTCAGGGCCGCGCAATCACCGCATCGGCCATCAGATCGGCCAGATAGCTTTCGGCATAGGAATTCAGCCGCTGGTTTGTCAGCCGGTTGGCGACCATCGCGCGGTCGGGCTCGCCGCTCGGGGCGGCCTCTTCGCCGGTGCCCTCGGCCGTGGCCGCAGCAGCGGGCGCCGCCTCGACGGTGCGCTTGCGCCCGCAGAGCATCAGCAGTTCATCCGCCCCGCCGCGCGAGATCACCCGGCCCTCGTTAATATCCATCGCCGCCAGCGCCAGCGCGATATCCTGCGGGATCTGGCCCTGCGGCAGGGTCTCGCGCATCAGCCGCGCGGGCGCCAGACCGCGCGCCACCGGATAGAGCTCGTCGCATTGGCGCACCTCGGCCAGAACCTTGGCGCTATAGGCCGCGGTCTCGGGCGCCCCGCTCGGGCCCAGCGTGAAGCGCGCAAAGTCCAGCGTCTGCGGCACCTTGTCGGCCGGGCCGCCATCCTGTATCGCGCGCAGCATGAAGACCGCCACCGCGCCCGGGATCTCGATCGGCGCCGAGGCGCGGCCGGGCGCCAGCCCCAGCACCACAGAGCGCAGCGCGGGCGGCAGATTGGCGACATCCATCCAGTCGAGCCGCCCGCCGCGCGCCCTCGAGGGGCTGGCCGAGACGCTGCGCGCGGCCTGAGCGAAGGCGGTCTCGCCCACCAGAGCCGAGATCCGGCGCGCCTCGGCCATCGCCTCGGCCTCGCGGCCCGCGGGTGCGGGGATGATCACCTCGGACAAGAGAACCCGGGTGCCTTGCCCGCGGTTCGATTCCAGAAGCAGCGCGCGGTCGATCTCGGCTTCGGAAATCGTGATCCGCTGGCCGTATTTCTGGCGCACCACCTCGCGCCAGAGCACCCCCGCGCGGACGAAATCGCGGAAGGTTTCTTCCTCGACCCCGGCCTGCGCCAGCGCCTTGATGAACTCGGGCAGCGGCAGGTTCGCGCGGCCTGCGAATTCGGTCATGCCCTCGGTCAGCTGCGCTTCGGTGATCTTGAGGCCCAGATTGCCCGCCTCCCAGACCCGCAGCCGGTCCTCGATCAGCGCCTGTTCGGCGGCGGCGCGCAGATCGCCGGTCTGGCGCATCAGCTGCATGAAGCGCATCCGCTGTTCGACCTCGAAGCCGGTGATGCCAAGCCCGTTCACGGTGATCACCGGGGCGAAGAGATTGGCCGCCAGCGCCGGGCGCCCGGCGGGCAGCGCCAGCACGATCAGGGCGGCGAGAAGGGTCAGGATGCGCATCATGCTCGTCAGGTCCGTTCTTCTTGTCCTCGGGGCGCGCCGCTGCTGGCAGCAGGGCGCCGCGCCCGTTCTTCATCGTCGTTGCGGGCGGCGCGCGCCCGGGTCGGTCCGGCGCGGCCGGGGTCTAGCGGCGGCAGACCCGGCGCGCGGCATTGGCCGCGGTCGTCCCGCCAAGGCCCGCCAGTTCCACCGTCAGGCCAAAGCTCGTATCGGGGTCCACACTAGTAGAGGAGGAATATTTGCGCGAGAGGGAAACGTCCAGCGTCACGCATTCATTGCCATATTGCAACCCGACCGCGGCCTTGCTCGCGCGCGCGGCGGTAAAGTCGTAATGCGTCTCCATCGTGCTGCGCCAGCCGGGCGCGAGCTGCACCCCCGAGGCCAGCCGCAGCTCCGAGGTGTCCTCGGTCCGGCCCTCGGCGGGGTCCGCCTGCAACCAGGCATAGCCCAGCGACAGGTTATAGCGCCCGGTCGCATAGCCAAAGCGCAGCTCGTCGCGGGTCAGCGCGAAATCGTCATCAAACAGCGCCCGGTTCGACAGCAAGAGCCCGTTGGCCAGATTGAGATGGCTGGTGATCAGCCAGTCCGAGCGCAGCCCCGAGAGCCCCGAGCCCTCGGAAAACTGATCGAGGTCCTCGGCCCGGATCACCCGCCCAGCGACCAGGCCCAGTGACCAGCCCGCGCTGGCATCGAGCGTCCAGCTCAGCCCCAGATTGGCGCGCAAGCCCCGCTCGCGGGCATCCGACCCGGGCAGGCGGGAAAAGGAAAACAGGTTGCCCTCGTCGAACTCGACCAGAAGGCTGTCTTCGTTCGGAACCTCGGCAAGGCTGTCGCGGCTCCAGACCAGTTGCGCGACGGGCTCGATCAGCTGCGTCGATTTCATCCCCGCCCGCGCCCAGGGCCAGCTGAGCCGCACGCCGACCGAGGGCAGCGCGCGCAGCGTCTCGGGGTCGTAGCTTGCATCCTGCCAGACCCGCACCGCGTCGATCGCAAGCTCGGCCTGCGTCGTGGCCAGAACGCCCGCGGGCAGCACCCAGTTGCGCCGCCAATCCGCCACCAGCGAGGCGCGGACCCGGTCGCGGCCATCGGCCACGCTATCGGCATCGGTGCCGTCAAGCGGGTCATCCGAGGCCCGGCGCAGCGCGTCCAGTTGCCAGTCCAGCGCCAGCTCGCCCCCCAGCGCGCGGGGGTGGAAGATCTGGATCCAGCGCAGATCGCCCGCCAGCATCGGCTGGGTCGAATTGCTTTCGCCCGCGCGGATCGTATGGGTATTGCCGCCGCGCGCCCGGATCCATTCGTCAGGCCGCACCCGTTCCAGCGTCAGCCCCGACCACAGCCGGTCTTCATCGGTGATGTCGTAATTGTCGAGATAGCTCGGGTCCTTGACCAGCCGCAGCTCCATCCCCAGCGTGAAATCGCGCGGCAGCGCAAAGGCGCCGGTGGCAAAGAGATAACCGCGCGCCGCATCGGGCAGGACATCGTCGCGCGAATAGGCGGTGTTGACCTCGATCCCGCCGGTGCTGAAGGCCCGCCGGTAGCGCGCCTTCAGCGTCGCCGTGCGCGAGGAGGCGACGAAGGGCGTCAGCGTCAGATCGGCGCTTTCGCCCAGCGTGATGAAATAGGGCAGCTCAAGCCCCGTCCCCAGAAGCGAGGTCGAGCGGAACTTCGGCCGCAGCAGGCCGGTCATCCGCTCCACCGTCGGGTCGGGCGTGCTCAGCCGCGGCACGAACAGGACCGGCACCCCCAGCGTGCGCAGCTGCGCGCCCTCGAAGGTCAGCTGGCGTTTGGCCGCGTCATGGGTGATCTTGCGGGCGCGGATCTCCCACAGCGGGCGGGGATCGCCCTCGCAGATCGTGCAGGACGAGGCCACCACCTGCGAAAACCGGGTGATCCGGCCGCCCTCGCGCTCGATTTTCGCGGCGGCCAGCTGCAATTCGCGTGCCATCACCATGCGCGCGCCGGTCATCACCCCGTCTTGCAGATCGCGCGACAGCTCGGCCTGATCGGCGATGACGATGGTGCCGGTCGCGCCCGGCTCGGTCAGCCGCATCGGCCCCTCGATGCTGAGCCGGTCGGTGCTCTGGTCATAGACGAGGCGCGGGGCGGTCAGGTGGTTGCCCTGCCAGAGCACCTCGACCGCGCCCTCGGCGATCAGCTGATCGGTGCCGGTCAGCTCGATCCGGTCGGCGATCAGTGCGGCGGGGGCCTGTGTTTCGGCCTCGGCCAGCGGGGTCGCGGTGATCTGCTGCGCGGCCAGACGCCCGGCGGGCAGCGGCACCAGCGCAAGGACCGCGGCCAGCGCGGTGCTCAGGGTCAGGGTGCGAAGGGGCGCGCGCATCAGCCGTCCTCCAGATAGAGGATCAGCGTCAGCGACAGCATCAGCGCGATCGCGGGCGGTGCCCATGCGGCCAGCAGGATCGGGATCTGGCCATTCTCGCCCAGCACCTGCGCCACATTGCGCAGGAAGAAGACCGCAAGCCCGCCGCCAAGCGCCAGCAGCACGCGCGAGCCGACGCGGGCAAGCCGCGCGTGGCGCATGGTGAAGGCCCCGGCGATCAGCACCATCCCCGCCAGAACCAGCGGCTGCGCCAGTTCCATCTGGAACCAGACCTGATGGCGGCGCGCCGAGAAGCCCGCGGCCTTCAGCGCCGAGATGAACCCCGGCAGGTCCCAGAAGGCCACCGCCGAGGGCGTGCCGAAGCTGTCGCGGATCCGCTCGGGCGTCAGATCCGAGGGCAGGCGCAGGGTGGGCGCCGTGGTCGCGTCGCGCTCGGGGTTGGTCGAGGTGCCCAGCGGCCAGTCCTTGGTGCCGCGCAGAAGCCAGGCGCCGGGGACCAGCTCGGCCTCTTCGGCGTCGATCCGGCGCAGCGGACCGGCATTGGGCGCGGTGATCAGGAAGGTCGCATCGTAGAGCCGGGTCGCATCCAGATTGGCGCGCGCGGCGCGGATTACCGCCTGACGGCTGGCGCCGGGCGCGGCGGCGGGATCGGCGTCGCGCCCCGCATCCTGCCGCATCCAGACGCCCTCGCGCCCGATCGAGACGGTCTGGCCCGCGGCCGTGCCATAGCGCTCGGCCAGCGCCTCATAGCGGCGCTGGGTGGCCGAAACGATCGGATTGCCGATCCCCACCGCCAGCAGGCCAAGGATCAGCGCCACGGCCACCGGCGCCATCGTCGCGCGCAGCGCCGAGCGGCCCGCTGCGCGGATCACGACCAGCTCCGAGCTGCGCGCAAGCCCCAGAAACAGCACCACCGCCGCCAGCACCACGATCAGCGGCAGGATCGTATAGACCGAAGCCGGGGTGTTCAGCGCGGCAAGGATCGCAGCCTCGCGCAGGCCGACCCGCTCGGGGTCGAAGCTGCGCATCTTCTCGACGATGTCGATCAGCATCAGGATCCCCCAGAGCGCCCCCCCCACAAGGACCAGAGCCTGCCCGAAGCGCCGCGCAAGGTAAAGCTGCAGCGTCATGGCGTGACCCTCCCGGGCGCGGCTGGCGTGGCCGCGGGCGCCGCGATCCGCCGCGGCCGCGCCGCAAGCCACAGGATCAGGGCAACCGCCATGAGCCCGATCAGCGCGGGCAGATAGGCAAGCCCCACCGCCTCGGGCGCGCGCCGCATCGCCGAGGCCGCGGCATTCGACAGGAATTGCAACACGATCAGCCCGCCGATTGCCGCGCCGATCTGCCGCCAGAGCCCGAAGCGCGAGAAGCCCCCCAGCATCAGCATCGCCGCGCCCAAGAGCGCCGAGACCGGCGCCAGCGCCGGCTGCGCCAGCCGCAGATGCAGCGCGCGGCGGATCTCCTCGGCGCTCTTGCCGGTGGCGGCGATCAGCGCCTCGGTGGGGGCGGCGAGCGTCCCGGTGGGCAGCGCGTCGAGGTCAATGAGCCCGCCCGCGGCACTGCCCCCCAGCGCCGCCAGATCATAGGTCAAATCGGCGTAGCGGGTGACCGACAGGCGCCGGCCGGCGGTATCGAGCACCTGCGCCATACCGTCGAACATCACCAGTTTCGGCCCCGTGTCCGAGGGCACGATCAGCGCCTTTTGCGCGGTATAGGTGGTGCGCCGCGTCGCATCGCGGGCATCGAACAGATAGACATCGACCAATTCGCCCAGATCCGAGATCCGCGCGATATAGATCGTGACCCCGGGCGAGGGGTGCTGGAAGCTGCCCTCGCGCAGAAACCGCGCGGTGATATTGTCGGAGACTTCGACCTGCCGCTCGGCCAGGCGCGCGCGCGAGGCGGGCACGAGGACATGCACCAGCACCAGCATCATCGCCGCCACGATCAGCCCGAAGACCGCCACCGGCCGCATCAGCCGCGCAGGCGAGGCCCCGGCCGCGCGCATCACCACCAGCTCGCTGTCGCCATTTGCGCGGTTGATCACATAGACCGAGGCCGCGAAAGCCGCGACCGGCAGCACGAGGCGGATCACGTTAGGCAGCGACAGAAGCGTGAATTCCAGCACGACATAGGCGGTCTGCCCGTCGGCGATCAGCCGGTCGAAGAGCCGCACCGCAAGGTTGACCCAATAGACCGCCACCAGCACCAGCGCGAAGAAGCCGAACAGCGCCATGAGCTGCGACAGAAGATATCGGTCCAGTCTGGTCAAAGGGGTCCCCGGGGTGTTTTGCCCTGTCTAACCCGTCCGCCCGGCGCGGGAAAGGGGGCGCGGGCCCCCCGGGCGCCGCTTCGCCTGTGGCTGGGGCGGAAAAGCGCCCCGCGGCCCGGGCGGGTGGGCGGTCCCATGTGTCAGGCCGGGCGCCGGGGGCGCCGCAGACAAGCTGCGGCGCGCTTGAGGGGGCGCCGCGGCCGGGGCCGCGGCGCGGGCGCGCTTTGTGACACCGGGGCCGCGCAGACCCGGCGGTGCGGGGGGCGCTGCCCCCGTCCCTGCGGGACTCCCCCGGGATATTTTTGCACTGTTGAAATCCATGGCGCGGCGCTTGGCCTGCTCAACAGTGCTGGAAATATCCCGGGGTGAGGCCGAAGGCCGAGGGGCAGAGCCCCTGTCCGCGCCGGCCTCTGGCGCAAGCGCCGGAAACTGGGCGCCGCCGCTGCCATCCCGGGCCCGGGCCCAGGCCGGCCCCGCACGGCGCTTTTCATTTCCCGCCACGCGGCCTAGGCTCGGGCAGATTGGGGGTGACGGGGCTGCGCAAGCGGCCCGCCGTTGCCCCGCCCCAAGCGCGAGAGCCCCGATGACCCATCCCGTGACGATCCATTTCCGCGACACCGATCTTGACGCTTTGGCCGCTCGGCCGGGGCGGATCGCGCTGGTGCTTGATCCCGCAGGTGGGCGCAGCCCGGCGCTGCGGCGGCTCGACAAGCTGACGCGGGGCGCGGTGGGGCGGGCATTGGCGTCGGAGGCGGGCGCCAAGCTCAAGGCGGGCGATTCGCTCGATCTGGGCTTCCCCGCGGGGCTCGCGGCCGAGGCGTTGACGCTGATTGCCCTGCCGAAGAAGGCCACCACCGCCGAAGCCCGCCGCGCGGGCGCCGCAATCGGCAAGCGGCTCGATGACAAGCCCATGCTGGTGATCGTCGAGGGCCACCCGGGCGCGGCGGAGCTGGCCTTTGGTCTGGCGCTGCGGGGCTATCGCTTCGATTATCATTCCACCGAAAAGCCCGCCTTTGCGCCGGTCGAGATCATGGCGGCCAAGCCCGAGGAGCTGGCCGCCAAGGCCGCGCCGCATGCCGCACTTGCCGAGGGCGTCTTCTTCACCCGCGATCTGGTGAACGAGCCTGCCAATATCCTGACCACCGAGGATTTCGCCGCGCGACTGGCCGCGATGCAGGAGCTGGGCCTTGAGGTCGAGATCCTCGAGGAGGCCGATCTCGAAAAGCTTGGCATGCGCGCGCTTCTGGGTGTGGGGCAGGGCTCGGAAAGCCCCTCGAAGGTCGTGGTGATGCAGTGGAAGGGGGCCGAGGGCGCGCCCTTGGCGCTGGTCGGCAAGGGGGTCTGCTTCGACACTGGCGGCATTTCGATCAAGCCCGCGGCGGGCATGGAAGAGATGACGATGGATATGGGGGGCGCGGCGGTCGTGGCGGGCGTCATGCGCACGCTCGCGATGCGCAAAGCGCGCGCCCATGTCGTGGGGCTCGTGGGGCTCGTCGAGAACATGCCCGACGGCCGCGCTCAGCGCCCCGGCGATATCGTGAAAAGCATGAAAGGCGACACGATCGAGGTGATCAACACCGATGCCGAAGGCCGCCTCGTGCTGGCCGATGTGCTCTGGTATGCGCAGGAGCGGTTTGCGCCCAAGGCGATGATTGATCTGGCCACGCTGACCGGGGCGATCATCGTGGCGCTTGGCCATGAGAATGCCGGGGTGTTCTCGAATGATGACGGCTTGCGCGACGATCTTCTGAAGGCCGCGAAGGCCGAGGGCGAGGGCGCCTGGCCGATGCCGCTCGATACCGCCTATGACGGGCTGATCAAGTCGCGGCTGGCCGATCTCAAGAACACCGGCGGGCGTTGGGCGGGCTCGATCACCGCGGCGGCGTTCCTCAAGGCCTTCGTGAAGCCCGATGTGCCGTGGTGCCATATCGACATCGCGGGCGTCGCGCTGCCGCCGGGCGAGACCACGCTGGCGCCCAAGGGCCCGACCGGCTGGGGCGTCATGACGCTCGACCGGCTGATCCACGACCGCTTCGAGGGCTGAGCCGATGCCCGCGCTCTTCTATCACGTCACCCGTTCGGCGGTCGATGAGGTGGTGGCGACACTGCTGACCCGCGCGCTGGCGCAGGGTTGGCGGGTGGAGCTGCGCGGGCGCACGGGCCCGGCGATGGACTGGCTTGATGAAAAGCTGTGGCTCGGCCCCGAGGAGGGCTTCTTGCCGCATGGCCGCGCCGGTGGGCCGCATGACGATCTGCAACCGGCGCTGCTGACGACCGCGCGGGCCGCGGGCGATTTCGCCGCGCTGATGACGCTTGAGGGCGCCGAGGTCAGTGCCGCAGAGGTCGCCGCGCGCGAGCGGGTCTGGATCCTGTTCGACGGGCGCGATCCGGCCGCGGTGCAGGGCGCGCGGGCGCAGTGGAAGGCGCTGACCGCCGCCGGTGCCCCCGCGCAATACTGGAGCGAAGAGGGCGGCCGCTGGGAGAAGAAGGCCGAAAGCTGAGGGCATGGCGAAGAAAACCCACCCCCGCACTTGACGTACGACGAACCGATACCCCTTCTTGGGTTGCCTTCTGCGAAGAAGGCGGAAACCGGGCCCGGACGGGCCCATTTGAAACCCGGAGCGGTTTCGGTCGAACATGTGATCCGCCCCATCGATTGGGCTGAAATATAGTCGAGCGACCCGTTCCTGTCCGATATCGGAAGGAACCAGAAATGTCTTAATTCATCCTCAAGTTCACTGATGTGGCCGTGCAACCGAGCGCGACCAAGAATGCCTATATCCGTCGCGCGGTGGGCTTCGTGAACCTGCAACAGCTTCTGCCGCTCTTCGATGCCAAGGCCCTCGCGCCGAACCCGCGCAGCGCCAAACGCAATGCGATCATCGAGGGTATCCTTGGCACGCTGAACGACGCGCCCGAGCTGTTCCGCTACAAATCCAAGGGCTTGCTTCTGTCGTCGCACCGCGTCGAGGAATTGCAGCGCAACCGCTTCCGCATCGAGTTCAGCAAGGATTTCGTCGACGGCGTTCTGGATGGTGGTCACAACCTCTTCGGGATCGGGATCTTCCTGCTCTCGCAGGTGCTCGACGCCCGCGAGCTCCGGTCGATCCGCTCCTGGGACGAGCTCGACACCGTCTGGCAGGCGAACCGCCCCGAGATCGAGAAGCTCGATTTCGATCCCGAAGATCTTGTCGCGGTAGAGCTGATCTACCCGCCCTCGAGCGAGGCCGATGTGCAGGATGCCTTTGATCTGGCGGCCTTTGACATCTCGCAGGCGCGAAACGCCAATACCCAGGTCAAGACCGAAGCCTTCCAGAACAAGCTGGGCTTCTACGATGTGCTCAAGGATGCGCTGCCCGCCGATCTCAGCGCGCGCGTCGAATGGAAGCCCGGCGTGGTCGAGGCCGAGGGCGCCAAGCCGATTTCGGTGCGCGATATCGTGGCGCTGGCCTGGATCCCGCTCAATGTCGCGAATGACCATGACCTGCTGCCGATGACCATCAGCGTTCTGCCGCAGAACATCTATCGCAACAAGGGTGAGTGCTCGGACAAGTTCAACACGCTGATGATGCACGAGGCGGTGACCCAGCCGATCGGCGGCAAGGCGGGGCAGGCGCGCGATCTGACCCATGGCGCGGTCGAGTCGTGCCTGCGGATCGCGGCCGATCTGCCGCGGCTCTTCGATCTGATTTATGAGAAATTCCCCAAGCTTTACAATGCAGGAGGCTTCCGCTTCGGGCGGCGCAGCGTCGTCAAGCTCTATGATCCCGAGCGGATCCGCGAGCTGAAGGCAGAGGGCAAGGACGTGTCGAGCTACACCGCCGTGCGCCCCGTGACGCCGTTCTTTCAGCGGATGTCGCCCGAGCTGAAATACAAATACCCCGAGGCGCTGATCATTCCCTTCGTCACCGGCCTGAGCGCCCTGATGAAGATCGAGAACGGCCGGGTCGTCTGGGCGGTCAAGGATATTGACGATCATGTGCTGAGCAAGCTCGAGAAGGCGGCGCCGCTCTTCGATGGTCAGCTCGATGCCTATGACTGGGATCCGCAGCGTCTGGCGAAAAGCCCCTCGAGCCACAAGCAGGCGGCGAGCTATTACAGGGTGCTCTGAGGCCCTTGCGGCGGGGGCGCAACGGTGCCCTCGCCGTGCTTCGCTCCTCACTCCCGCAGCAACCTTGGCTCCAGCACCACAACCGTGGGCTGGCGCGGCAGGCTCTGCAGGCTGACCGCGTAATCCGACACGCCCGGCCGCTCGATGACGAAATCCTGCGCCATGCGGTCGAGGAAGCGCTCGAGCGTCGAGGGGCGGAACCAGTGCATCGGGATCACCACCGAGGACCGCAGCCGCCGCAGGATCTCGACCATCTCGTCCTGATTGATCGTCATCGAGCCATCGACCGCTGCCATCACCACATCGAGCCGCCCAAGGGCTGCATATTGCGCGTCATTGGGCTGGTGGTGCAGATGCCCCAGATGGCCGATGCAGAGCCCGTCGACCTCGAAGACGAAGATCGAATTGCCGTTTTCCTCGACGGTGCCCCAGGAGCGGATATCGGTCGGCACATTGCGGATCAGCATGTCGCCGATCTCCGCGTGATGCTCGGT
>JACXUS010000089.1 GCA_014763785.1 Sphingomonadales bacterium
CTCTGGGACCGGTGGTCTGTCCGCATCGCGCGCCCGGCGAGGTTTGAACCCTGCGGCGCGGCTGCTCACGCGGCAGCCAATGGCGGATAGCGTCCAGATGGGCCCTTGAGGCGCAAAAGTCAAGGACCTTGCACCTTTGGGGGTCCCGGCCCCGGGGGGATCCGCCCCCGCAACCGCCCCCGCACCCGCAGCCGTCACCGTGCTGTCGTCAAAACTTCACTGGATCGGCGTCATTAATTCGATATATCGGGAAATATGGAACATAAAGCCGCCGCCACCGCCTTTGCCACCCTTGGCCACCCGGACCGCCTTGCGGTCTTCCGGCTCCTGATGCGCTTTGCCCCGCGCGGCGTGCGCCCGACCGAGATCGCCAGCGCGCTGGAGATCCGGCCCAATACGCTGTCGCATCACCTTGCGGATCTCTCGGCCGCGGGGCTGGTGCAGGCCCGACGTCAGGGGCGGTCGCTGTTCTACACCGCCGATCGTCACCTGATCGAAGCGCTGATCGGTTATCTTGCAGTCGATGTCGGCCGCGCCCGCCCGGATCTGCTGTCCGCGCTCTTGCCCACACCGGAGGCTCTCGCCATGCCAGACAAACCCTATAACGTGCTCTTCATCTGCTCGGGCAACTCCGCCCGCTCGATCTTCGCCGAGGCGCTCTTGCGCGATCTGGGCCGGGGCCGGTTCAACGCGCTCTCGGCCGGGACCCAGCCGGGCGGCGGGCCGAACCCCTTCGCGCTGGAGGTTCTGGCGCGCAATGGCCATGACACGGCGGGGCTGCGCTCGAAATCCGTCGCGGAATTCCAAGCCCCCGACGCGCCGGTGATGGATTTCGTCTTCACCGTCTGCGACACCGCCGCGGCCGAGGAATGCCCGCCCTGGCCGGGACAGCCGATCACCGGCCATTGGGGCCTGCCCGACCCGGTCAAGGCGACCGGCACCGAGGCCGAGCGCGCGCTGGTCTTCGCGCAGACCTATGGCGCGCTGCGCCGGCGGATCGCGGCCTTCGCCGAGCTGCCCTTCGACAGTCTCGACCGGCTGTCGCTGCAATCGCGCGTCGATGCGATCGCGCTTGACGCCAAAAAAGAGGACTGAGCGATGCCCCGGATTGCCCTGAACGGCCTTGGCCGGATCGGAAAACTTGTGCTGCGCGACCTGATCGACACCGGCGCGGGCGGCGAGATCGTCTTGCTGAACGATCCCGTCGGCGATGCCGAGCAACATGCCCTGTTGATGGAATTCGACAGCGTCCACGGCCGCTGGCGCACCCCCGTCGCCGCGGCCGAGGGGGCGCTGGTGCTGAACGGCCAGCGCATCCGGCTGACTCATGAGAAGACCATCGAGGCGCTGCCGCTGGCCGAGCTGGGCGTCGATCTGGTGATCGACTGCACCGGCGTCTTCAAGACCGCGGCCAAGGTCGCGCCCTATTACGCCGCGGGTGTGCGGCGGGTCGTGGTCAGCGCCCCGGTCAAGGACGGCGGCGCGCTCAATCTGGTCTATGGGGTGAACCATCACCTGTTCGACGGCTCGCAGAGCCTGATCACCGCGGCCTCTTGCACGACCAATTGCCTCGCGCCGGTGGTCAAGGTGATCCACGAGGCGCTGGGCATCCGCCATGGCTCGATCACCACGATCCATGACGTGACCAACACCCAGACCATCGTCGACCGCCCGGCCAAGGACATGCGCCGCGCGCGGTCTGCGCTGATGAACCTGATCCCGACCACGACCGGCTCGGCCACCGCGATCACGCTGATCTATCCCGAGCTGACGGGGCGGCTGAACGGCCATGCGGTGCGGGTGCCGCTGCTCAATGCCTCGCTGACCGATTGCGTCTTCGA
This sequence comes from Sphingomonadales bacterium, assembly GCA_014763785.1. Lineage (GTDB taxonomy): Bacteria > Pseudomonadota > Alphaproteobacteria > Rhodobacterales > Rhodobacteraceae > Rhodobacter. The sequence continues at coordinate 1,842 of JACXUS010000089.1, forward strand.
GGTCGAGCGGGCGACCACCGTCGAAGAGGTCAACGCGCTCTTCAAAACCGCGGCCGAGGGGCCGCTGAAGGGGATCCTGGGCTTTGAGACGCGCCCGCTTGTGTCCTGCGACTTCACCAATGACCCGCGGTCCTCGATCGTTGACGGGCCCTCGACCATGGTGATCAACGGCACGCAGGTGAAGATCTATGCGTGGTATGACAATGAATGGGGCTATGCCTGCCGGCTGGCCGATGTCGCGCGCATGGTCGCGGCGGCGGCATGAGCGGCGGGACCACGGGCGCGGCGGTCAATCCGCTGCGCGCCTATGCGGCGGTGACGGCGGCCTATTGGGCCTTCATGCTGTCGGATGGCGCGCTGCGGATGCTGGTGCTGTTGCAGTTCAACGCGATGGGCTTCAGCCCGGTGCAGCTGGCGTGGCTGTTCCTGCTATACGAGGTGGCGGGGATCGTCACCAATCTGGGCGCGGGCTGGCTGGCGGCGCGCTTCGGGCTGGCGGCGACGCTTTATGGCGGGCTCGGGTTGCAGATCGCGGCGCTTGCCGCGCTGGCGCAGCTCGATCCGGGCTGGGGGGTTGCGGCCTCTGTCGTCTTCGTGATGGCGGTGCAGGGCGTTTCGGGCGTGGCCAAGGATCTGGCCAAGATGTCCTCGAAATCGGCGGTCAAACTGCTGGCCCCGTCCGAGGGCGGGGGCCTCTTTCGTTGGGTCGCGGCGCTGACCGGGTCGAAGAACGCGGTCAAGGGGCTTGGCTTCTTTCTGGGCGCGGCGCTCCTGGGGCTTGCGGGCTTTCAGGCGGCGGTCTGGGGGATGGCGGCGGTGCTGGCGGTGATCCTGGCCGCGGTGGTGCTGTTCCTGCCGCCGGGCCTGCCGGGGCGGATGAAGGCCGAAGAGGCCTGGGGCGGCTGGCGGTCCAAGGATATCCGCGTGAACCGGCTCAGCCTTGCGCGGATGTTCCTGTTCGGCGCGCGCGACGTGTGGTTCGTGGTCGGCATCCCGGTCTATTTTCAGGCCGTGCTGTCGGATGGCACCGCCGAGGGGCGGCGCGAGGCCTTCTTCCTTGTGGGCGGCTTCATGGCGCTCTGGATCATCGCCTATGGCGCGGTGCAGGCCTTTGCCCCGCGGCTGCTGGGCGCGCGTGCCCAGCCCGAGGCCGAGACCACCCGCAAGGCGATTGCCTGGGCCGGGGCGCTGGTGCCGATCCCCTTCGCGCTGGCGCTGGCGGCGGCGCTGGCGGGCGGGCCTGCGCCGTGGCTGACCGCGGTGCTGGTGGCGGGGCTTTTGCTGTTCGGCTTCGTCTTCGCGATCAACTCTTCGGTCCATTCCTATCTGATCCTTGCCTTTGGCTCGGCGGAACGGATCACCCGCGATGTCGGCTTCTACTATATGGCCAATGCGGCGGGGCGGCTGATCGGGACGCTTCTGTCGGGGCTCAGCTATCAGATCGGCGGTCTGCCGCTCTGTCTGGCCACCGCGGGCGCGATGGCGGCGGCAAGCTGGCTGGCCGCGCGGCGGCTTGCGCAGGTCTGATCCGCCTTGACCCCGCGCGACACGGGGCGCGGGGTCGTGAATTCGGGGGATCGCGCCCCGTCTGTCATGGCGATGTCACGCGCATGGTCCAGACCGGCGCCGTCAAAGATAGGCGCGCCATTCACCTTTGGCGCATAACCCCCCAGACCGGAGATCCCGATGACCCGCTTCCTGCTTGCCGCCTGTGCGCTGATCCTGCCCACGCTGGCCTCGGCCGAGACGCTGACGCTTTATACCTCGCAGCCCAATGAGGATGCGCAGAAGACCGTCGATGCCTTCATGGCAGCCCATCCCGATATCACCGTCGAATGGGTGCGCGATGGCACTACGAAGCTGATGGCGCGGCTTGGCGCCGAGATCGCCGCGGGCGCGGCCCAGCCCGATGTGCTGCTGATCGCCGATACCGTCACGCTTGAAGGCATGGCCCAGCAAGGCCAGCTCGCCGCTTACAAATCGCCCGAGGATGCGGCCTATGATCCCGCGCTTTACAGCGCCGGGGGGTATTATCACTCGACCAAGCTGATCACCACCGGCATCGTCTACAACACCGCAGCCCCCGTCGTGCCGACCGCATGGGCCGATCTGGTCAAGCCCGAGATGGCCGGGATGGTGGCGATGCCCTCGCCGCTCTATTCCGGCGCCGCGCTTTTGCATCTGGCGACGCTGACCGAGACCGACGGGCTTGGCTGGGACTATTATCAGGCGCTGGCCGACAACCGCACCCTGGCCGAGGGCGGCAATGGCGGCGTGTTCAAGGCGGTCGCGGCGGGCGAGAAACCCTATGGCGTGCTGGTCGATTACATGGCGCTGCGCGCCAAGGCCGAGGGCTCGCCGGTCGAGTTCGTCTTCCCGGCCGAGGGCGTGTCCTATGTCACCGAGCCGGTCGCGATCCTTGCGGGCACCGACAACCTGAGCGGCGCGCAGAAATTCGTCGATTTCCTGCTGTCGGAGGCCGGCCAGCAACTGGTCGTCGACATGGGCTATATCCCCGCGCGCAACGGCATGGCGAGCCCCGAGGGCTTCCCCGCGCGCGATGCGATCAAGCTGATGGCCTTCGATCCGGCCAAGGCGCTGGCCGATACCGAGGCCAACAAGGCCCGCTTCGCCGAGATTTTCGGCGTGCAATGAGCGCGCGCGCAGGCCAAGCGCCGATCCAGGGTGGGGGCAACCGGTCGATTGACCGGCTGTTGCCATTGCTCATGGGTCTGGTTGCGGTGCTGACGCTCTGGCCGGTCGTGCGGCTCTTGCTCGAGGGGCTGGGATGGGGCGGCGCCGGGCTTGGCGCGGGCGTCACGACCGAGCATCTCACCGCCGTTCTGGGCCGCGAGAGCACGCAGCGCGCGCTGGTGCATTCGCTGGTGACGGCGGGCGGCGGCACGGTGATTTCGGTCCTGATCGGCGCCAGTTTCGCCTTTCTCGTCGCGCTGAGCGATGTGCGCGCCAAGGCGGCGCTGGTCTTTTGCCTGATGGTGCCGATGATGATCCCGCCGCAGATCACGGCGCTGGCGTGGATGCAGGTCACCGGGCCGTCCTCGGTGCTGCTGCGGCTGCTCGGCCTCGCCCCGCCCATGGGCAGCCCGCAGCCGCTGCATTCGCCGGGCGGCATCATCCTGCTTTTGGGCATCCAGCACGCGGCGCTGGTCTTTCTGACGCTGCGCGCGGGCCTGCGGATGATCCCGGCCGATCTGGTCGAGGCGGCGCGGATGGCCGGTGCGCGCCCCGCGCAGGTCTGGGGGCGGATCGTGCTGCCGCTCTCGGCGCCGGCTTTGATCGCGGGGGCGGCGATGGCCTTCGTCACCGCGCTTGGCAATTTCGGGATTCCGGCGATGCTGGGGATCCCCGCGCGCTATTCGACGCTGCCCACGCTGATCTATCAGCGCCTCGCAAGCCTTGGGCCGAGCGTGCTGCCCGAGGTGGCGGTGCTCGCGCTCTTGATCGGGGCGGTGGCGATCCTTGGCGTGCTGGTGAGCCGTCTGGCGGGGCGGCGCGGCGGGCATGGGCTCGTGGGGCTGTCGGGGCGGCCGCTGGCGCTGTCGCTGGGGCGCGCGCGGATCTGGGTCGAGGGGGCGCTCTGGGTCTTCATCGGCGCGATCCTCGTGCTGCCGCTGGCGGCGCTGCTCGCGACCTCGCTGATCCCGGCCTATGGCGTGCCCCTGACCTTCGAGACGCTGACCTTCCGCGCCTGGACCGAGGCGCTCTTCGTGCAGCCGGTGACGCGCCGCGCGATCGCCAATTCGCTGCTGCTGGCCACCACGGCCGCGCTGATCCTGATGGCGCTGGCGCTGCCCGTGGCCTGGCTGATGCAGCGCTGCCCGAGCCGGTTCAGCCGCGCCCTCGATGCGCTGGTCGAGCTGCCCTATGCGCTGCCCGGCGTGGTGCTGGCGATCGCCTGTATCCTCGCCTTCCTGCGGCTGCCCTTCACGCAGATCACGCTTTACGGCACGCTCTGGATCATCCTGCTGGCCTATCTGGCGCGGTTCTTCGTGGTCATGCTGCGCCCGATTCAGGCCAGCCTCGCACAGCTCGACCCGGCGATGGAGGAAGCCGCGGCCAGCGTCGGCGCGCGGCTTGGCCGCAGGCTGGGCACCATCGTCCTGCCGCTGGCCGCACCCTCGGCCGCGGCCGGGGCGATCCTTGTTTTCCTGACCGCGGTCAATGAATTGACCGTCTCGGCGCTGTTGTGGTCCTCGGGAACCGAGACGCTGGGCGTGGTCATCTTCAACCTCGAGGACAGCGGCGAGACCGTGATGGCCTCGGCGCTGGCGATGGCGATCGTCGGCCTCATCGTCGCGCTGATGGCGGCGGTGCAGGCGGGCGCGCGGCATCTGCCGAAAGGAACGATCCCATGGCAGAGCTGAGCGTCACCGATCTGACGAAGCGCTTCGATGCAGGCCCGGCTGCGCTGGATGCGGTCAGTGCCACGGTGCAGGCGGGCGAGTTTGTCGCGCTTCTGGGCCCTTCGGGCTGCGGCAAGACCACGCTTCTGCGCCTGATCGCGGGCTTCGAGCGGCCAAGCGCCGGGCGCATCACCCTTGGCGGCGATGTGATGGCCGATGCCACCCGGTTCGTGGCGCCCGAGGATCGCGGGATCGGCATCGTTTTTCAATCCTATGCGCTCTGGCCGCATATGAGCGTGGCGGGCAATGTCGCCTATCCGCTCGAGGTGCGTGGGGTGCCGCGGGCTGCGCGCGCCGCCCGGGTGGCCGAGGCGCTGGCCCTGACCGGGCTCACCGAGCTCGCGGGGCGGATGCCCGCGCAGCTCTCGGGCGGGCAGCGTCAGCGCGTGGCGCTGGCGCGCTGTCTGGTCTTCGAGCCGCGCGCGATGCTGCTGGATGAGCCCTTGGCCAATCTCGATCTGAGCCTGCGCGCCGCGATGCAGGATGTCTTTGCCCAGTTCCACCGCCGCACCGGCGCGACGATGCTTTACGTCACCCATGATCAGGCCGAGGCGCTGGCGCTGGCCGACCGCGTGGCGGTGATGGAGCGCGGCCGCATCCGCCAGTTCGCCGCCCCCGAGCTGCTCTATCGCGAGCCTGCCGATTGCTTCGTCGCGGGCTTCGTCGGCGAAGGCGCGGTGGTCAGCGCGCGCCCGACCGGCGCGGCCACGCCCGAGGGCTGCATCGTCGAGGTACTGGGCCAGCGGATCGCCGCGCGCGCCCGCAGCCGCAGCCCGAGCCATGTCAGCATCCGCCCCGAGGATATCCGTCTGGGCGACGACGGTCCCCTGCGCGGCCAGGTGACCGGGGCGACCTATCTGGGCGGGCGGTTCCGGCTGACGCTGGACGTGGCGGGCGAGACGCTGGTGGCCTTTGCCGCGCAGCGCGCGCATCCGGGCGAGGCGGTGGGGCTGTCGATCGAGGCGCCCTGGGCCTTCGAGGATCCGCAGCCGGTGTTGGGGCCAGACTTTGGGGGGCCGGACATCGGCGGGGCGCACAGGACGGGGCGGGCGCTGCGGGCCTGACCCGCCGCGCCCCGGGCCCGAGGCGTCAGCGCCGGCCGAGCCGCACCGCGCTGGCCTCGGTCAGCGCATCGGCGCGGCCCTCGACGATCTCGGCCAGCAGATGCCCGGTGGTCGGGCCCAGCGTGAAGCCCTGATGCCCGTGCCCGGTATTGAGCCACAGCCCCCGCGCCCCCGGCACCGCGCCGACCATCGGCACCATCCCGGGCAGGCAGGGGCGATGGCCGTGCCAGACCCCATCGGCAACCGGCGCGCCGATCTCGATCAGCTCGCCCGCCGCCCGCCGCGCACGGGTCAGCTGGCGCAGATTCTGCGGCGCCTGCCGCCCGGTCAGCTCGGCGCCGGTGGTGATCCGCAAGCCGCGCGCCATCGAACTCATCACATAGCCATTGGCCGCGTCCAGATAGGGCCGCTGCACGCTCATCCGGGTCTCGTACTGGCCGTGATAGCCCCGCTTCCAGATCATCGGCAGCCGATAACCGAGCCGCGCCAGAAGATCGGGCGACCACGGTCCAAGCGCGATCACCACATCCGAGCCCTCGATCACCCCCTCGGTGCCGTCCACCTGCCAGCCGGTCGCGCCCTGCCGCAGGCTCAGCGCCTCGCCGCGCAGCACGCGCCCGCCGCGCGCCGCGAAGAGGTCGGCATAGGCGCGGGTCAGCGCCCCGGGATCGGCGCAGCTCCACGACTCAGTCCAATGCACCATGCCATGAACCGCGCCCGGCCGCAGCGCAGGTTCCGCCGCGGCCAGGCCCGCGCCGCTGATCAGCTGCGAGGGCAGGCCATAGTCGGCCGCCATCCGCGCGGCATGACGCGCGGCAGCCTCGAAGCCGCGCGCATCGCGATAGAGCTCGCCCAGCCCCGTGCGCCGGATCAGCGCCTCGCTGCCCGAAGCGGCGATCAGCGGCGCGTGATCCGCCGTCGCCCGGCCGACCAGCCGGGCATAGCTCTGCCCGATGGCCCGGTGCCGCGCGGGCGCCGAATTGTGGAAATAGCGCGCCAGCGCCGGGGCCATCCGCAGCGTGGCGCCGAAGTGCCAGAGCACATCATTGCTGCGCCCGCTGGCATAGGCGGCAAGCGTCGCCAAATCGCGCGGGATCGCATAGGGCTCGACCGCCTCGGTCTGGATCACCCCGGCATTGCCGTGACTGGTCTCGGACCCCGGCGCGGCCCGGTCGAGCAGCGTGACCGCATGGCCGCGCGCCTGCAGCGCCAGCGCCGCGCCGACCCCGACCATACCGGCCCCCAGAATGATGAACTCTGCCACGCTCTGCGCTCCTTGAACGGGGCCGGGGAACCGGCCGGATCGCGGCGATAGCAGGGGGCCGGGGCGGCTTTGTCAAGAGCGGCCGCCCCGGCCTGCGGCTCTGGCGGGGGCCGGGGTGGTCAGCTGCCACCCGGCAGCGGCCCGCCCGGCTCGTAGAGCGTCCCGCGCGGCAGGCCGAAATCGGTCAGATCCTGCATCGTCAATAGATGCACCCGCCCGCCGCGCAGCGGCTCGGGCAGCGCCGCGGCAAGCGGCTCGGGTGTCTTCGGGGGCAGCGCCATGATCAGCGGGCGGTTGGTCAGAAACGGCGAATTGCGGACCAGATCGTATTGGAAGGTCACCGGCAGGTCCGCGATCACCACCACATCGGCGTCAATCGCCGCAATTGCCCGTTGCACCGCGGCGCGCGGCGCGACCTTCTCATGGACCTGGACCATCCGGCCGGGCACCAGCACCAGCGCCGAACCGAGGATCAGCAGCGCCGCCGTCTCGGTCAGACGCCGCGCGCCCGGGACCTCTGGCGCCGCGCGCAGCTGCGCATAGCCCGCCAGCGCCAGCACGATCATATTGCCGATGATCGGATGGTAATAGCGCGCCCCCCATGTCAGCATCTGATTGGCCATCAGCACATGATTGGCCACGATCGTCAGGGCGATGCTGGCCAGCGCGGCCCAGCCCACCGGCCCGATCCGCCGCGGCGCCAGCAGCGCGACCACCGCCAACAGGATCACCGCGGGCGAGAGCCAGAGCAGATAGCGCAGCAGATTGACGATCAGGAACATCGGGCGCAGCGGCGCCTCGCTGCCCTCGACGGCATCGGTATAGCTCAGGAAATCAGCCAGATAATCGACCTCGATCAGGCGTCGGGGCAGGGCCGTGATATCGCCCGTGCTGATCCAGACCGCGAGCTCGGGCCAGAGCACCCAGATCGGCAGGGCCAGCAGATAGAGCACGACATAGGGGATCAGATGCGCGCGCCGCCCCGTCGTGCCCAGCAAAAGCAGCATCAGGAAGGGCGCCGCGAAGAGCGGATGCACATGCACCTGATGAAGGCCAATGGCGAAGGCGCCAAGGGCGGCCGCGCCCAGATGCGGGCCAAGGCGGTTCTCGAAGGCCCCCTTGAGGAACAGCGCCAGCCAGATCAGGTTGAACGCCAGATGCGCCGGATAGGAAAAGCCCGCCCCCGCCGTCACCAGAACCTGCGGCGAGACCAGAAGCAGCGCGGCCGCCAGCACCGGCATCTCGGGGCGTGCGGGCCAGAGCTGCCAGGCAATCGCCGCCATTGCCCAGACGGACAGCGCGCTCAGCACCGCGTTCAGCAGATTGATACCCCCGAGCGAGGGCATCAGCGCCAGCAAGATCGCATGGCCCGGCCGGTAATGGCTGCCCCAAAGGCCGCGGGCCTCGTCCGTATAGGCGAAGAGCGGCTGCAACCCGAAGTGATAGGGCACCATCTCGGGCGGCAGCGGGGCGAGCAGGCGCCCCTGACGCAGGATCTCGGCCTGAAACTGCGGCAGATATTCATCCAAAGACAGGCTATGGCCGTCGAACACCAGCCGCGCCGACAGCCACGCCAGCACACCCCCGGCCAGCGCCAGCCCCGTCACGACATGCCGCGCCGTGGCCGCGTCGATCCTCAGCCGCGCGCTGAGCCGGGTCTTGCGCGCGATCAGGAATGCACCCAGCACCAGCGCGGCAAAGGCCAGCGCGCCGGTGCGGTCCTGCGCGGCAAACAGCATCAGCGTGGCGATCACCTCGGAATAGAGATTGTCGGGCGCGGTGGTGCCGGTGCTGACCAGAAGCTGCGCGATCGCGAGCCCGGCGTCGACCATGCTGAAGAGCCCGAGCAAACTCGGGCTCTCGTACGACGTGCGATACGCGATCTTCGCGCGTTCGAGCGCGGAG
>JACXUS010000354.1 GCA_014763785.1 Sphingomonadales bacterium
TCCTGCGGGCGCAGCACCACGCCATTCACGCCGATCTTGGCCTCGACCCGGCGGGCCATCTCGCGCTCGGCGATTCGGTGCAGCATCTCGGCATCGGGCTGCGGCGGCTCGGCGCCGAAGTAGCGGTCCTCAGCGGCGAGATCGCGGAAATACTCCGCAATCGCCTTCATCGTGCTGAACGGCTCGTCGAACCCCTCAAGGGTGCACGAGAAGGTGCCATAGGACACCGTCAGGATCTTGCTCGCACCGACCATCGAATACCTGCCTTCTGCCGATCTTTGTTTGATCCACCTTCCGGGTAAACTGGTGCTTAACCGTGAACGAAAAAGGGCAAGAATGGGGAATTATTCCAGTCGCGATTGTGTTTTTCCGCCTTAATCGTCATCAATCCCCCCATGATGGACGCGATTATTCAGGTTGAAGGCGGGGTCGTGCTGCTGGGCGGGGGTGCCGTCGCGGCAGCCGACGTTCACGCAGCGTTAACAATCGCGCCGGTTCTGGTGGCGGCCGATGGCGGCGGCGACCGGGCGCTGGCGATGGGGCTGATGCCCGATGCGGTGATCGGCGATCTGGACAGCCTGAGCCCCGAGGGGCGCGCAGCCCTTGGGTCGCGGGTGCATGAGATCGCCGAACAGGACAGCACCGATTTCGGCAAATGCCTGATCCATGTGGCGGCCGAGTTCTATCTGGGGCTGGGCTTCACCGGGCTCAGGCTCGATCACACGCTGGCGACGCTGGCCAATGTGGCGGCGCGGCCCGAGGCGCGGGTGATCCTGATCGCCGAGGAAGACATCATCTTTCGCGCGCCGCCGCGGCTCAGGCTCGACCTGCCGGTGGGGATGCGGTTCTCGCTGTTTCCCTTCGGGCCGGTCACCGGGCGGTCCGAGGGGCTGCGCTGGCCGATCGAGGGGATCGACTTTGCCCCCGCGGGGCGGGTCGGCACCTCGAATGAGGTCTCGGGGCCGGTGACGATGGAGACCGACGGCCCGATGCTGGTGATGGTGCCGCGCGCGGCGCTCAGCGCGGTTCTGGCGGCGCTGTTGCCAGGGCGCGGGCGGTGACCCGCTCGCGGTGGATGATATAGAGCCCCGAGCCGGTGATGATCGCAACGCCGATCCAGGTCAGCCAGTTCGGGAAATCGCCAAACACCAGATAGCCGAACAGCGTCGCGGTCAGCATCTCGAAGTAATGGATCGGGGCGAGGGTGCTGGAAGGGGCGAATTTCAGCGCATAGGTCATCGACATATGGCTGATGGTGGCCGCAAGGCCGACGCCCGCGCACCAGAGCCAGAAGATCCCCTCGGGCGCGGCCAGACGGATGTTCTCATGCCCCACGGCGGTGCCGATCAGCAGCGGCGGCAGGCACAGCAGCATCGCGATCCAGGCAGTGTGGAACTGCATCGCCACCGGATGGGTCAGCCGCGAGAGCGCCCGGGTGATCAGGATATAGAGCGCAAAGCAGACCGCAGTGCCCAGCGGAAAGAGCGCCACCGCGCCGAATTCGCTGAACGAGGGCTGGATCACGAAGAGCGCGCCGATAAAGCCCACCGTGGCCGCGCCCAGGCGCCGCGGCCCGACCTCTTCGCGCAGCACGAAATGCCCGATCAGCAGGACGACGAAGGGCTCGACAAAGGCGATGGCGAGGGCATCGGCGATCGGCATCACCCGCACCGCCGCGACGAAGCAATAGGTGGCAAGGATCGAGACCGCCGCCCGCGCCACCGTCAGCCCGAGCGCGCGGCGCGAAAGCCGCCAGCCCAGCCCCATCAGCGCCACGATCGGCGCCATCAGCGCGCCCTGCACCACGAAGCGGCCCAGCGTGACCGTGCCCACCGGCACGCCCTGCGCAGCCAGTTTCGAGGCCACGTCGATCAGCGGCGCGATGATGCAGAAGCCCAGCATCAGCGCGATGCCAAGGAAGATGCGGTCGGGGGCGTGGGGCGTGCTCATGGCCCGGGGCTAGCCCGGCCCGGCGGCGCCGTCCATCCCGAAAGCGACATGGCGTCAGGCCAGTCCCGGCGCCGGGCGCGGCCTGCGTTCGCGCGCGATGACATAAAGCCCGGCCAGAATGGTGATCGCGATCCCCGCGCCCGCCAACGCATTCGGCAGGTGGCCGAACAGGATCCATCCGATCAGCGTAGCGAAGGGAATTTCCAGGTATTGCATGGGGGCCAGCGTCGCCGAGGGGGCAAAGCGCAGCGACCAGGTCATCAGAAGATGCCCGCCGGTGCCCAGAAGCCCGAGTGCCAGCAGCAGCCCCCAATCCCCGGCGCCGGGCAGGACCGGGTCGATCGCGGCCAGCCCGGTGCCCTGGCCCACCAGCAGCACCGGGATCAGCACGGCCGACGCCAGCCCGCCGGAAATCGCCTGCAGCGCGATGGGGTCGGCCTCTTTCGCGATCTGCCGCGTGGTCAGCATGAACAGCGCGAAGATCACCGCCACCAGAAGCGGCAGGGT
>JACXUS010000355.1 GCA_014763785.1 Sphingomonadales bacterium
CCCGGCGCCGCCGGGGGTTTTCTTTTGAAACAGCCTTGGTTCGCGGTCGGTCGCGGGCCTCAGCTTTCGCTGCTTTCCTCGACCACTTCGGGGGTCTCGATCGCGTCGGCCTCGGTCTCGGCCTCAGAGGCCGCATCGCTGGCGGCGGCGGGGCGCGTCGTGCGGAACGAGCGCAGGATGAAATCGGGCACATGATCGCCCATGCCAACCACGGCGGGGCCATGATCGCGGTCGCGGCCACGGCCGCCACGCTCGCGGCGTTCGTCACGGTCGCGGCGGTCATCGCGGCGCTCTTCGCGGTCGCGGCGCGGGGCTTCGCTGCGCGGCTCGCGCGGTTCACGCTGTTCGGCGCGCGGGGCGGCGGGGGCCTCGACGGCGACGGCCTCGGTGGTTTCGATCGCTTCGGGCAGCGCCTCGGCGGCCTCGCGGTTGCGCTCGCGGCCGCCCCGGGTGCGGGTCCGGCCTTCCCCACGCTCACCACGATCACCACGCTCACCACGGTCGCGATCCCGCCCGCCGCGCGAGCGGCCACGGCGGCCTTCGTCCTCGTCGTATGTCTTCGGCTCGCGATGCGCGGCCTCCGACAGCTCGAAGCCCTCGGGCAGCTCGGCGCGCGGGATCTCCATCTTCACCAGCGCCTGAATCTGGCTCAGATATTTCTCATCCGCGGGCGTCGCGATCGAGATCGCCGTGCCCAGACGCCCGGCGCGGCCGGTGCGGCCGATGCGGTGGACGTAATCCTCGGCATGGCTCGGCAGGTCATAGTTGAAGACATGGCTGACGGCCGGGATATCCAGGCCCCGCGCCGCCACATCGGACGCGATCAGCAGTTGCAGCCCGCCCTCGCGGAAGCTGTCCAGCGTCTGCATCCGCTGCCGCTGCTCCAGATCGCCATGGATCGGGGCGGCGTTGAAGCCGTGCGTTTTCAGCGATTTGGCGACGATATCGACATCGGTCTTGCGATTGCAGAAGATGATGGCGTTGGTGCAGGTCTCGCCCTCGGCGGCGATCAAGGCGCGCAGCAATTCGCGTTTCGCCTTGGCGGCCTGATCGCGGCGCGGCGGCGCGATCTGCACCAGCTTCTGGGTGATCGTCTCGCTGGTGGTGGCTTGACGGGCGACCTCGATGCGGGCGGGGCCGTGCAGGAAGGTGTTGGTGATCCGCTCGATCTCGGGGGCCATCGTGGCGCTGAAAAAGAGCGTCTGCCGGGTGAAGGGCGTCAGCTGGAAGATGCGCTCGATATCGGGGATGAAGCCCATGTCGAGCATCCGGTCGGCTTCGTCCACCACCATGATCTGCACGCCGGTCAGCAAGAGCTTGCCGCGCTCGAAATGGTCGAGCAGGCGGCCGGGGGTGGCGATCAGCACATCGACGCCGCGGTCGATCAGCTTGTCCTGTTCGGAGAAGCTGACGCCGCCGATCAGAAGGGCCTTGGTCAGTTTCGTATGCTTGGCGTAGATGTCGAAGTTCTCGGCGACCTGGGCAGCCAGTTCGCGCGTCGGGCAGAGCACAAGCGAGCGCGGCATCCGGGCGCGGGCGCGGCCCTTCGACAGAAGCGTGATCATCGGCAGGGTGAAGCTGGCGGTCTTGCCGGTGCCGGTCTGGGCGATGCCGAGCACATCCTTGCCTTCAAGGGCGGGGGGAATCGCCCCGGCCTGGATCGGCGTCGGGGTCTCGTAGCCCGCTTCGACGATGGCGGTGAGGACCTTGGGGTCCAGCTTCAGATCGGTAAATTTGGTCATATGCGTCCCAAAAGTGCGGGATCGGCCCGCAGGTTGAGGGACGCGGATGTCGGGCGCCCCGGTGGACCCGCCGGATACGGGTGCCTGCGGCCTAACCGAATTTTGCAAAACCGTCAATCTTTGCGGTGCGATTGCCGCGTTTTCATGCGTTTCAGGCGCCGCAGGATCGAGCGGTTGGAGCGGTCGAACTCGTTCAGCAGCGCCTCGGCGATCGGGCGCATGGCCCCGGCGGTGCTGGCGCCGCGCGCCAGGCGCGCCATGATATTGAGCGCGAGATCCCCGGTCGCAAGGTCATAGGGCGCCATCCCCATCGGCAAGGGCCCCGGATGCGGCGCGCGGGCGGGGAAGATCTCCCAGGCCGGATGGCCGGAAAAGCGCCGCTCGGCCTCATAGAGTTTGACGATGCCGAACATCAGCGCGATCTGTGCGCCGATGCTGCGCTCGGCCTCGGTGCGGCCATGATCGGCAAAGCATTGCGCAGCCGAGAGGCGCCAGCGGGTCGGCATCGACTGCGCGAGCTCGGCGCCTTGCTCGTCCCAGATCCGGAAGAAGAGCGCCAGCGCCGCGGGCGGCGGATCGGCGCGGCGCAGGATCATCACCAGATTGGCATGCAGCGCCTCAAGCGCCGTGGTGCCCGGATCGGTGGCCATCTCGCGCGCCAGATTGCGCGCGCGGCCCGCGAAATCGGTGAAATCGACGGC
>JACXUS010000356.1 GCA_014763785.1 Sphingomonadales bacterium
GCGGGGAGGGATCGCGCGCCTGCCACTGGCACGGCCCCGAGGACACTCGCCCCCGCATGACGGCGCCGCCTTCGGATGCTGGCCCGCGGCGCGCGCCTCGCCCTTCGTAGAACCCTCTGCGGGCCCCCCTCTGCTTCTTCTTGGTCCAAATACTCCCGCCGGAGGCAGCCCCCCGCAGGGGGACCGCCGGGCGGCAGCCCGGCGCCCGGCGCTCAGAGCACGAAGTGATCCTCGGTCAGCGTGTCGGTGCCGCGCACCGAAAGCTGGAAATCGGCCACGCCATCGCCATCGAGGTCGATCTCGACCAGCGCCCGCCCGCGCGAGCCGCTATAGCGCAGCTCGCCGCCATCGCCCGAGAAGGCATCGGTGCCGATGAAGGTGAATGCCTGATCGCCCGCCGTGCCCAGATCGGCGTCGATCGCCGAGACGTCGATCTCATCGAACCCGCCCGCCTCGAAATCGGTGATCACGTCGATATAGCGCCCCGAGGTGGCGCTGCCGGTGATCGCCTCGAAGACGAATGTATCGCGCTCGGTGCCGCCGCTCAGCACATCATAGCCCGCGCCGCCGATCAGCACATCATAGCCGCCATCGCCGCGCAGCACGTCATTGCCATCGCCACCGATCAGCGTGTCATAATTGTCGCCGCCCATCAGCGTGTCATTGCCCGCGCCGCCATACAGCTCGTCATAGCCCGCATCGCCGCGCAGCTGGTCGTTGCCATTGCCGCCGATCAGCGTGTCATAGCCCGCGCCACCAGTGATCCGGTCATTGCCATCGCCGCCTTCGAGCAGATCATAGCCATCGCCGCCGTCGATGATGTCATCGCCGGTGCCGCCCTGCACCGTGTCATAGCCGCCGCCCGCCGTGATCCGGTCATTGCCATCGCCGCCGATGATCACATCATAGCCTTCGCCGCCATCGAGGATATCCGCCCCGCGCCCGCCATCGAGCTTGTCATTGCCATCCCCACCATAGAGCCGGTCGGCCGAGACCGTCCCGGTCAGCACATCATTGCCCGCCTCGCCATAGACGATCTTCGACCCCGCCGCGCCGGTCACCGTATCATCGCCATCGCCCGCCCAGATCCGGTCCGCGCCGACCCCGCCGTCGATCAGGTCATCGCCCGCGCCGCCCCAGATCAGATCATTGCCATTCTCGCCAAAGATCGTGTCATTGCCATCCTCGCCATAGAGCTTGTCATTGCCATTCCCGCCCGAGAGCCAGTCGGCATCCGCCCCGCCAAGGATCGAATCGTTGTCATTGCCGCCCAGCAGCGTGTCCGACCCCGCGCCGCCCAGAATCGTGTCGCGCCCGCGCCCGCCATCGACATTGTCGGTGCCCGCGCCCGCCTCGATCAGGTTGGCCGCGGTATTGCCAAGGATCCGGTCATTGCCCGACCCGGCCTTGACGTTCTCGATCACCGTCTTCTGCTCGATCAGCAGGTTGTTCGCGAGGCCATAGATGCTCGACACGGTGCCTGCGTTCATGTTGATCGCCTGCGCCTGCGTATCGGTCGAGAAATCCATCGTATCCTTGCCGTTCGAATCCGCGATCACGAAGGTGATCGGCCGCTCGAGGCTGCCGTCCGCCATCATCGCGCCGATCGACTGATGCAGCCCGCCCGCGGTCGCATCCACGCCATAGGTGGTATTGCCCGCCTCCATCCGCGTATAGCGGCCATAGAGCGACTGGATCGCCACGATATCGGCCACCATCGGCCCCATCGTATAGGCATAAGAGGCGGTGACCGAGCGGTTCTGGCTCTGGCTGAAATAGCTCATCACCGAGGCCTGCCAGCTGTCATAGCTGAACTCCATGTCCGAGAGCCGCGCCGAGCCGTTGTAATCGCCCGCATGGCCCAGACCCAGCGCATGGCCGATCTCGTGGATATAGGTCTGCAACGAATAGGTGCCGACGCTGGTGCCATAGGCCGAGAGCCAGTCGGTCGAGATGTTCACATGGCTCGAGGTGATGATCCCGCCACTGACCGACGAGGTCGCATAGGCGCCCGACTGGTTGTCGTCGAAGGTGATATGGATGCTCGCGCCCTCGTCCGGCGCACTGTCGAACACGATCCCGCTGACCGCGGTCCAGCTGTCCAGCGCCGCGCGCGCCAGCGTCTGACCCGCGGCGGTCAACGCGCTCAGATCGACGTTCAGCGTGTCGCCCGGGCGCACATCGAACTGCCGCCCCGCGCGCCCGGTGCCTTCCCAATAGCCATCGGTCAGCTGGCTGGCGAGCCGGGTCAGCGAACTCGCCGACAGCCCGGAGCCGAACTCCATGTCGCCCGATTCATAGGCGATGGCGGGGGCGCGGGTGGCGGCGGCGTGGATCGCTGCGGCCTCGGCGGCCGAGGGCGGTTGGGACAGGCTAGCGCAGATCAGGCACATGGCGGACCTCATGACGGGGCCCGGGCCTCAGGGGCGGGCCCCGTCA
>JACXUS010000357.1 GCA_014763785.1 Sphingomonadales bacterium
CGCCATCGGTCTTGCGGATCGCCTGCGTGGCGTAGGTGAACTCGCCCGAGGCCGGGATCATGGTGACGGCGCGGGTCAGTCCCTCGGCGGTGTCGGGATCGGCCAGCGGGCGGAACACCTCGAAGGACAGCTGCGGCAGGCGATTGCCATAGGTGGAGAGCGCCAGCTCCTCGAAGACCACATAGGCCGTGCCGCGATAGGCGGGGGTGTTGGCGGCGCCCATCTTCGCCGCGATGAACGGCTCCGCCGTCTGCGCCTCGTCGCCCGGATACCAGCGCCAGGTGACGCCGGAGAGGTCCATCGGCTTGCCGTCGGCCCAGATGCGCCCGATGCCGGTGATCGGTCCCTCGCAGAGCGCCACGGCGAAGCTGGCGTAGTAGAGATACTCGGTGGTCTTGACCTTGCCGCCCCCGCCGCCCTTGCCGCCCCCTTGGGTGGTGGTCTTCGTCTCCTCGCGGAAATCGGTCGCCCAGATGATGTTGCCGCCCATCCGCATCCGGCCGTAGAGCCGCGGGATCACCGCGCCTTCGGTTGCCGAAGTGATGCGCAGCGTGTCGAGCCGCGCGCCCTCGATGCGTTGCGTGGGCGCGAGCGACGAGATGATCCAGCTGTCGACGACCGAGCCGATGGTGGAGCCGATGAAGCCTCCGATGGTCGCGGCGCTGACGCCGAGGATCGCGCCGCCGATCGAACCGCCAATGGCAGCACCAGCGGCACCGAGGACGAGCGTGGCCATGGTCGAGTCTCAGCGTTTCGGGAACAGGAAGGCGAAGGCGATGCGCCGCCGCCATGATGGAGTGAGCGGTTCCTCGATCACGCCGAGCCGCTCATAGGCATGGAGGAAGGTGCCGGGCCCGGTGAGGATCCCGACATGCTTGGCGATGGCGCGGGGCTTCATGCGGAAGAGCACCAGCGCGCCGGGACCGGCCTCGGCGGGCGAGCCCTCGATCATCATGGCGCGCGCGCCGTCGGCCAGCACCTCGCGCGGCCCGGTCTCGCCCCAGTCGCGGCTGTAGGGAGGGATCGGGAATGGCTCGGGCCCGACGACATCACGCCAGACGCCGCGGGCCAGCCCGAGGCAGTCACAGCCGATACCGCGCAGGCTCGCCTGGTCGTGATACGGCGTGCCGAGCCAGGAGCGCGCGATGGCGATGACGCGGGTGGGATCGGCGGAGGTCACAGCACGGACCCCTCGTGGCCGCCATCCTTGGTGGCGTAGCGCAGCACCGCGTCCTGGCCGGGGATGTGCGGGAAGCCGCGGAAGTTGGCTGTGTTCGCGAACTTCGTGCCGCAGGTCTCCATCCGCTTGTCGCAGCCCGCACGGATGGTGAAGGCGTCGCCCTCGGCGATGGACCGCACCGGCGCCTCGAGCAGCGTCAGCACCGCGATGCCATCCGTGACGTCATGGCCCAGCACCTCGGTGCGCTGCCCGGCATTCGCGCCGCTCGTCCAGTCCACGGTGCCGAAGGTGAACCAGCCGGACGTGAAGCCGCCCAGCCCCGAAGCGGTGAAGGCACGGTCACGCAGGAGATCGATGACGGCGCCCGGCCCCTTGAAGGCCGGGTCCTCGAGATCGACGCCGCAGCGCGTATCCCCTAGCGCGACATCGCAGGTCGCCTGGAAGGTCCGCCCGACTGTCTGGCCCAGCACATGGGCGAGCGAGCGAACCTCGGCGACGAAGGCCAGCCGCCCGCGCCGGATCTGGCCGATGGCGCCGCGCCGCATCAGCACGCGCTGGCCAGTGTCCGCCCAGTTCACGCGCCAGACTTCGACCTCGGCGTTGTCCCAGCGTCCGTCGAGGATGTCGGTCTCGGTGATCCGGTCCGAGGTCAGCACGCCTTCGGCATCCTGCGCGTCGACGGAAAGGTCCGACCCCGAGCGGACCTCGGAGGCCGTGAGCCCGCTCTCGGACTCGAAGTCGGTCCCGTCGAAGCTGAGAGTCCGGTCGTGGTCGGTGAAGCCGAAACTCGTGCCGTCGGCGCGGGCGATCCGCCAGCACCAGGCGAGCGTGGTCGTGCCCGCGTCGAGATGGGCCTGCAGGGCGGGAGCGAGGGTCTTCATCGGCAGGTTCCCGTCATGCGGTCGTCGAGATCTGCGATCCAGTCGGCCCACGCCTGTGGCACCGTCCCGACAGTCTCGGCGGGCGGCCGGGCGAGCCGCGCCTCGGCATAGGAGGCGCAGCCGGCGTCACCAGCGCCCATAGTTGCGGCGCAGCCGGTCAGCAGGATCGCCAGCGCCGCGGCCGTCCCGAACCGCATCGCGCCCCCTCTCGACGCGCTTGTTCTTGTCTTCGATCGCATCTTGTTCCGCCTCCCGTTTGCCTTCGCGCTTCCCTTCCGCGCGCCCCCAGAGCCGTCCGAGGACGATGCCGCCGACCGCGCCCAGAGCCGCGACCAGCCAGATCAGGAGATCAGCCATCGTCCCGCTCCCCGTGCGCG
>JACXUS010000358.1 GCA_014763785.1 Sphingomonadales bacterium
CCCCCATTCATTGTCATACCAGGTCAGGATGCGCACCATCGTGCCCTCCATCACCTTGGTCTGATCCATGTGGAAGATCGACGATTGCGGATCGTGGTTGAAGTCCATGCTGACATTCTTGAATTTCGTGAAACCCAGAATGCCCTTGAGCGGACCCGCCGCCGCAGCCTCGATCGCGGCGTTGATCTCCTCGACCGAGGTTGCGCGTTTCGCGGTGAAGACCAGATCGACCACCGAGACATTCGGCGTCGGCACCCGGATCGCGACGCCATCCAGCTTGCCCTTCAGCTCGGGCAGCACCAGACCCACCGCCTTGGCCGCCCCCGTCGAGGTCGGGATCATGCTCAGCGCCGCGGCGCGCGCGCGATAGAGATCCTTGTGCATCGTGTCGAGCGTCGGCTGATCGCCGGTATAGCTGTGGATCGTGGTCATGAAGCCACGCTCGATCCCCACCGCATCATTGAGCACCTTCGCCACCGGGCTCAGGCAGTTCGTCGTGCAGCTGGCATTCGAGACGACCAGATCGTCGCGGGTCAGCGTGTCATGGTTCACGCCATAGACGATGGTCTTGTCCGCGCCCTCGCCCGGCGCCGAGATCAGCACCCGCTTCGAGCCGTTTTCCAGATGCGCGAGGCATTTTTCCTTGCTGGTGAAGATGCCGGTGCATTCCATCACCACATCGACATCGGACCACGGCAGATCGGCCGGGTTGCGGATCGCGGTAACCCGGATCGGCCCGCGGCCGACGTCGATCCAGTCCTCGCCGGTGGTCACCTCGGCGGGGAACCGGCCGTGAACCGAATCGAAGCGCAGAAGATGGGCGTTGGTCTCGACCGGTCCGAGATCGTTGATCGCAATGACCTCGATATCGGTGCGGCCCGATTCGATGATCGCGCGCAGCACATTGCGCCCGATCCGTCCGAATCCGTTGATTGCTACTTTGACTGACATTGTGCCTCCTCGTGGCATGGCCCCGGCCAGCCTGCCCAAAGGCACGCCGGCCCTTCAGATCCCGAAGGATCAGGGGCACGATGCCGCATTCAGCGCCAGAACTCCACCCAGTCGATCAGATCGACCGTCTTTTTCGCGAGGAAAAAGGAAGCCTGCCAGCCATTTGCCAGCCCATCCGCCAGAAGAAGCAGCACGACGAGCGCGCCGATCCAGATCGCGATGGTATTTGTCATCCGGGTCTGCCCTCGCCTGTTTCGCGCGGGCAGGCCCGCTTAGTGCAGGAGCCGCCCGATTGCCCCGGCCACATCGGCCATCCGGCAAGAGAAGCCCCATTCATTGTCATACCACGCCAGCACCCGCACCAGCTTGCCGCCGGTGACCTTGGTCTGGTCCGGGGCGAAGATAGACGAATAGGGCGTGTGGTTGAAGTCGATCGAGACCTTGGGTTCCGGATCATAGGCCAGAACCATGCCCATATAGCCCTGCGCCGCCTCGCGCACGATCTCGTTCACCTCGTCGCGGGTCACCGATTTGCCCGCGATGAAGGTCAGATCGACCGCCGAGACATTCGGCGTCGGCACCCGCAGCGAGGTGCCATCAAGGCGGCCCGCCAATTCCGGCAGCACCTCGCCGATCGCCTTGGCGGCCCCGGTCGAGGTCGGGATCATCGCCATCGCCGCCGCGCGGGCGCGATAGAGGTCCTTGTGGCGGCGGTCCAGCGTCGGCTGATCGCCCGTGTAGCTGTGCACCGTGGTCATGATGCCCGATTCGATGCCGATCGTGTCGTTCAGAACCTTGGCCAGCGGCGCGAGGCAGTTGGTGGTGCAGGACCCGTTCGAGACGACCAGATGTTCGGCGCGCAGATCGCGGTGGTTCACGCCGTAAACCACGGTCTTGTCGGCATTGGTCGCGGGCGCCGAGACCAGAACGCGTTTCGCGCCGCGGGTCAGGTGGACGGCGGCCTTGTCGCGGGCGTTGAACTTGCCGGTGCATTCCAGCACGACATCGACGCCCTCCCAGTCGAGGTCCTCGGGGTTATAGGTCGACATCACCTCGATCGGGCCCTGACCCAGATCGAGCGTCTTACCCTCGACCTTCACCGGACCGCCGAAGCGGCCATGAACGCTGTCATATTTCAGCAGGTGGGCGTTGGTTTCGATCGGGCCGGTGGCGTTGATCTTGACGACCTGCACGTCGTTGCGCGCGGCCTCGGCGATATGGGCCAGCGTGCAACGCCCGATGCGGCCGAAGCCGTTGATGCCGATGGTGACGGTCATGGCGCTCTCCTGAAACAGGCGATGAGGGGCATCGCGGGAAATTTATAGGGTCGGGATACCATGGCATGCGATACGGGAAAACCCGGCTTTTCAATATGATAGCGGAAACATCGGCTGATAGCGCTCGCGTTAGCGCTGCGACTGGGCGGGCAGGCGGGGCTGAACCGCGGGGCGGGGCGTCCCGCGCCGCCCGGTTCGGGCC
>JACXUS010000359.1 GCA_014763785.1 Sphingomonadales bacterium
GCCCAAGCCCCTGAACCGCCGCGCCGAGCGCCGCCCTCAGTCAAGAGCCCAAGCCATGCCCCAGACGCGCCGTTACGCCCTGATCACCCCCTGCCGCGACGAGGCGCAGTACATGCGCCGCACCCTCGACAGCGTCGTCGCGCAGACCGAGACGCCCGCCCTGTGGCTGATCGTCGATGATGGCTCGACCGATGCCACGCCCGAGATCCTCGCCGAATATGCTGCGGCGCATGACTGGATCCGCGTCGTGCGCAAACCCGACCGCGGTGCCCGCGCCGTGGGTCCGGGCGTGATCGAGGCGTTTTATTTCGGGCTCGATCAGATCGACATGGGCGGCTTCGACTATATCTGCAAGTTCGACCTCGATCTGGAATTGCCGCAGCGCTATTTCGCGATCCTGATGGACCGGATGGAGGCAAACCCGCGGCTCGGCTCGTGTTCGGGCAAGCCCTGGTTCACCTGGAACGGGCGGCCGGTGTCCGAGAAATGCGGCTCGGAAATGTCGGTGGGGATGACCAAGTTCTACCGCGTGCAGTGTTTCCAGGAAATCGGCGGCTTCGTGCGCGAGGTGATGTGGGATGCGATCGACTGCCACAAGTCGCGCCAGCTGGGCTGGCAGGCACGCGCCTTCGACGACCCCGAGCTGGCCTTCGAGCATCTGCGCCCGATGGGCAGCAGCCAGAAATCGGTCTATACGGGCCGGATGCGGCATGGTTATGGCCAGTATTTCATGGGCTCGAGCTTCTGGTTCTTCACCGCCAGCTGCCTCTTCCGGATGGCGCATCCGCCCTATGTGACGGGCGGTCTGGCCAGCTGGTGGGGCTATGTCCGGGCCGCGCTCAAGGGCCTGCCGCAACTGCCCGACCCCGAACTGCGCGCCTTCATCCGCGCCTATCAGACCCGCGCGCTGCTCAAGGGCAAAGAGGCCGCGATTGCCGAGATCGACGCGCGTCAGGCCGATGTCTGGGCGGCACGGGCCGCGGCGCTTGGGGCGGCCCCCGGCGCCTGAGCCGGACAGGGGCAACCCCGCCGCCAGCGCCGCCGCCGTCCCTGCCGTCCCGGCTCAGCGGCCAAGGCTCAGCGTGATCGCCTCCAGCGCCTGCGCCGCGCCCTGATCCGAGAAATACCGCTCGGCATGGGCACGGCCGGCCTGCGCCAGCGCCTCGCGCCGGTCCGGATCGGACCAGAGCGCCGCAATCGCCTCGCGCAGCGCCACTTCGTCGCCCGGGGGCACCAGAAGCCCGGTGCGTCCGTTCTCGACATAGCCTTCGGTGCCCGGGCAATCGGTGGCGATCACCGCCACGCCAAGCTGCATCGCATTGATGAAGGTGATCTGCCCCGAGGCGGTGGTGGTATTGGCGATCGGCGTGACCGACAGCCGCGCGCGGGCGAGCAGCTCGAGGCATTCTTCGCGGCTCAGCCCCGAGCGGAACTCGACCCCGGGCGCCGGGCCGAGCGCCGCGGCCTCATCCGCGCGCGCCACGATGATCGTGCGCAGCCCGAGCGGCGCCAGCGCCCGCAGCAGCAGCGGATAATCGCGATGCGCCGAGCCCATCGCCAGCACGAAGGGCGCCTCGGTGTCCTCGTCGCGCCGCTGCGCAAGCGTCCCGCGCTGCAACGGCACGAAGCGGAACCGCTCGGGCGGCAGGTCGAAATAGGCCGCATAGGGGGCAATTTCCGAGGGCGAATGCACCACGAACAGGTCGATCGCCCGCGCCGACCAGCGCGCCAGCTGCCGCTTGCGGCCCGGCGCGAGGGTGCCGACATTGTAGTTATAGGCCACGATCGGCACCCGCCGCCCGGTCAGCCGCTTGATCGCGCCCGCACACATCGCCAGTTGCGGAAAGCTGGTGATGATGCCATCGGGGCGGCCGCGAAAGGCGGCGGCGGCATGGCGCAGATAGCCCAGCCAGCCGCGCAGATCGGTGGTCTTCGAGCGGCCGTGATGCCAGTCGCCGCGCGCGCCTGCGGGGCTTGCGATCTTGCGAAACTGCAGATCGGGCCGGTCGATGAAATCATCGAGCCAGCGGCCGTCGCCCTGCCCGTCGAAGAAGGGCGCGATGATGTTCCACTTCCGGGTCTGTCCTGTCTGCTCGGCCATGGCGCCCTCTCCTGCTTTATTGGCTTTGCGCGGGGGATGCGGCGGCGGCGCGCGGGCCCGCGGCATGCAGCGCGATCTTCGGCCCGAGGCCCAGCAGCCGCGGCACCGCGGCCGGCACGGGGCGCGCATGCACAAACAGCGGCGCGGCCAGCCCGATGCCCACCCCAAGCAGCAGATGCACCGGCACGCTCTCGATCCCCAGACGCATCAGCGCCACCCGCAGCCCCCCCGAAAAGATCGTATGCATCAGATAGATCGTGACCGAGGCGCGCCCCAGCAGCGCAAGCCCCCCGGCCAGACGCGGTGCAATGCCGGCCGCCTCCC
>JACXUS010000360.1 GCA_014763785.1 Sphingomonadales bacterium
CCCACCGCCCCGGTCAGCCCCGCGCCATAAAGCCCGGTCAGGATGATCGGCGCCAGCGTCACGATCACCAGAACCCGGGTGGCATGGATCAGCGCCAGCGCGCGCCCGTCGCCCCCGGCCTCGGTGCCGAAGATCACCATGTCCTGCAACCCGCCCGGCATCGCGGCATACCACGCGGTCACCGGATCATAGCCCAGCCGCCGAAAGAACGGCACGCCCACCAGCCCGATCAGCACGACATAAACAGGCACCAGCGCCACGCTGCCCGCCATCTGCGGGATGCGCTCCACCACCTCGGGGGTGATCGAGGCCCCCACCGCCACCCCCAGAATGGTGCGCGCCGCGACCGAGACCGGCCCCATGCCGCGCAACGGCGCCCCCGCCAGCGCCGCGATCAGGCAGGCCGCCATCGGCCCGAACAGGAACGGCAGCGGCAGGCCCAGAACGAGGAACACCCCCGTTCCCGCCAGCGCCAGCCCAAGGGTCATGGCGCGCCGGATCGCCGGTCTGGATCGAAGGGAAACGGGCACGTTGGACCTCCTTGTGCGAAATTGTATCCTATTGTATACATCCGGACACAAGAATCACAAGCGAGTCGATCCATGGCCGACGACACCGAAATCCCGCAGGGCCAGAGCGCCTATCGCCGTCTTCTGGACGAGATCCGCAGCGGCGCGCTGGCCCCCGGCGCGCGGCTGCGCGAGATCGAACTGGCCGAGCGTCTGGGCATCAGCCGCACCCCGGTGCGCGAAGCGATCCGGCAGCTGGAATCCGACGGTCTGGTGACCCATCTGCCGCGGCAGGGCGCGACGATCCGCAGTCTGGATCACGCCGAGGTAGTCGAGCTTTACGAGATGCGCGCGGTGCTGGAAGGCACCGCGGCGCGGCTAGCGGCGCGGGCGGCCTCCGATCTCGAACTGGCGGAACTTGCCGCGCTGAACGCCGAACTGGCCGCCGTGCCCGCGGGGGCGCAGGCGCGCGAGATCAACCGCATCTTTCACCGCACCCTGATCGAGGCTGCGCGCAATCGCTTTCTGATCAAGGCGATGAGCGCGCTGCAAAAGACGCTCCTGATCCTCGGCCCGACGACGCTGGCCGAGCCCGATCGGGCGGTGGCGGCGGTGGCCGAACATGGCGCGGTGCTTGAGGCGCTGCGCGCGCGCGATGGTGCGGGCGCCGAAGCCGCGATGCGCGCCCATGTCGAGGCCGCGCTGTCGGCCCGCATCCGCGGCATGCGCAGCCGGGAGTTACCGATGGAGGACGAGGCGTGAAAGACTGGCCCGAAACATTCGATCTGGCCGTCGTGGGCGGCGGCAATGCGGCGCTGTGCGCGGCGATCACGGCGGCCGAGGCGGGCGCCAGCGTGCTGATCCTTGAAGGCGCGCCGAAGACCTATCGCGGCGGCAACAGCCGGCATACGCGCAACTTCCGCTGCATGCACAAGGGGCCGATGTTCCCGCTGACCGGCGCCTATGAAGAAGACGAATACCTGCATGATCTGATGCTGGTGACCAAGGGCAAGACCGATGAGGGGCTGGCGCGGATGGCGATCCGCTCCTCCGAGGAATGCCTGCCGTGGATGATGGCGCATGGCGTGCGGTTTCAGCCCTCGCTGTCGGGCACGCTCAGCCTGTCACGCACCAATGCCTTCTTCCTTGGCGGCGGCAAGGCGCTGGTGAACGCCTATTATAACACCGCCGAGGATCTGGGCGTGAAGGTCGCCTACGAGGCGCAGGTGACCCATGTCCACCGCGAGGGCGACAAGATCACCCATCTCGAGGCCGAAGTGGCGGGCCGCCCGGTCACCGTCAAGGCGCGGGCCTTCGTGCTGGCCTCGGGCGGGTTTCAGGCCGATATCGACTGGCTGGCGCGGGCCTGGGGGCCGTCTGCGCGCAACTTCCTGATCCGTGGCACACCCTATAACCGCGGCGTGGTGCTGCGCGACATGATCGAACAGGGCGCCGATCAGGTGGGCGATCCGACCCAGTGCCACGCGGTTGCCATCGACGGGCGCGCGCCGAAATACGATGGCGGCATCGTCACGCGGCTCGACTGCGTGCCGTTCTCGATCGTGCTGAACACCAAGGGCGAGCGGTTCTACAACGAGGGCGAGGACGTCTGGCCGAAACGCTACGCGATCTGGGGCCGTCTGGTTGCGGCGCAGCCCGATCAGGTGGGCTTCGCGCTGATCGACGCGAAATCGATCGACCTCTTCATGCCCTCGGTGTTCCCCCCGGTGAAAGCCGACACGATCGAGGAACTGGCCGAGAAGATGGGTCTGGACCCGCAGGCGGTGCGCAAGACGGTCGACGGCTTCAACGCCGCCTGCCGCCCCGGCAAGTTCCACCCGACCGAGCTGGATGGCCTTGCGACCGAGGGGCTTGAGGTGCCGAAGACCAACTGGGCCCGCCCGCTCGATAC
>JACXUS010000090.1 GCA_014763785.1 Sphingomonadales bacterium
CCCGCCGCATGCGCGACCCGCATCAGCCCCGAAACCTGCGCCACATCCGCGGGCTTCGCGACAATCCCCTGCCCCCGCCAGCGCCCGCGCGGCTCCTCCAGATGACGCGGCTCGGCCGCCCCCACCCAAAGCCCGGGCACCTCGGCCCGAAGCCGCTCCGCGACCGCCTGATCTGCCGGGACCATCGCCTGCCCTTTCATCTTGCCACAAATATCCTGGGGGTCCGGGGGTGAAACCCCCGGCCGTTCCCGCCCTATCCGACGTCGGTCCGCCCGCGCCGGTCGGGCCGCAGGTTGGAATATAGGACGTGATTGCGCCAGCGCCCGTTGATCTGCAAATAGGCCTGCGCCACGCCCTCATATTTGAAGCCGGACCGCTCCAGCACCCCGCGCGAGGCGGCGTTTTCGGGCAGACAGGCGGCCTCGATCCGGCTCAGATCCAGCACGCCAAAGGCATGATCGACGACCGCCCGGATCGCCTCGCGCATATAGCCCTGCCGCGCATAGCGCGCGCCGACCCAATAGCCAAGCGTGCCCGATTGCGCGGGCCCCCGCCGGATATTGTCGAGCGTGATCGCGCCGAGCACCCGCGCATCGTGCTTGCGGATCAGAAAGAACGGCAGCGCCGTGCCCGCCCCTTCGGCGCGCGCCGCCCAATAGACCCGATTAGCAAAGGCGCGGCGGCTCAGGTGATCCTCGGACCAGGCGGGCTCCCAGGGCACCAGAAAGTCGCGGCTTTCGGCGCGCAGCTCGGACCAGTCGCGATAGTCGGAATGCATCGGCAGCCGCAACAGCATCCGCTCGGTCTCGACCCGCGGCTTGCGACGGCGCGTCAGCATCAGGCCACCAGACGCTCGCGGATCGCCCCAAGGCTGGGCGCAGCCTGCGCCGGACCATAGAGCGCCATCGCCAGCGCCGGGCTTGCCGCCAGCCGTTCGGCATAGGCGCGCACCGCCTCGCGGCTGACCGCGTCGATCCGCTCGGACACCTCGTCAAGCCCCGGCACCCGGCCATAGACCGCCAGATTGCGCGCCATCCGCTCGGCCCGGCTCGAGGCGCTTTCCAGCCCCATCAGCATGCCGGCCTTCATCTGGGCCCGCGCCCGGGCGATCTCGGCCTCGGTCATGTCGTCTGCCGCGCGCTTCAGCTCATCGACCGTCAGCCCGCAGAGCGCCTCGATCTCTTCGGCCGAGGTGCCGGCATAGATCGTGATCATGCCCGTGTCGTCATAGGCCCCGGCCTGCGCAAAGATCGAATAGCACAGGCCCCGCTCCTCGCGGATCTTCTGGAAGAGGCGCGAGGACATGCCGCCGCCCATCGCCGTCGCATAGACCTGCGCGGTGTACAGATCGGCATCGCGATAGGCGGGCCCCTCGAAGGCCAGCGCGAAATGCACCTGTTCCAGATCCTTCAGCTCGCGCCGCTCGGCCCCGGCCCAGCGCGCGGGTTGCAGCACCGGCATGCCCACCGGCGCAAGGGCGCCAAAAATCGCCTCGGCCTGTTTCACGATGGCCTCGTGATCGACCGCCCCCGCCGCCGCCAGAATCATCTGATCGGGGCCGTAGTGACGCGCGACAAACCCCGCCAGATCGGCACGGCCAAATTGCGCGACCCGCTCAGCGGGCCCAAGGATCGTGCGGCCCATCGCCTGATCCGGATAGGCCGCCTCCTGCAGCCAGTCGAAGATGATATCGTCGGGCGTATCGAGCGCCTGCCCGATTTCCTGCAAGATCACATGACGCTCGACCTCGATCTCGCGCGGGTCGAAGATCGGATTGAGCACGATATCCGAGATCACATCGAGCGCGAGGCGCACATCGGCGCCTAGCACGCGGGCGTAATAGGCGGTCATCTCGCGCGAGGTATAGGCGTTGATATAGCCGCCCACATCCTCGATTTCCTCGGCGATCTGCAGCGCCGAGCGGGTCTTGGTGCCCTTGAACGCCATATGCTCGAGGAAATGGGCGATGCCGTTTTCCGCGGCGGCCTCATGGCGCCCCCCGGCCTGCACCCAGATCCCGACGGTGGCCGAGGCAAAGCCCGGCATCGCCTCGGTGATGATGCGCAGGCCGTTCGGCAGCGTGGTGGTCTGAATCACTTGCGGCGCCTTTCGTCGATCAATGCTTCCAGCGCGGCGAGGTCATTTGCCACGCGGGTCACCCGCTCGGGCCGCTCGAACAGATCGGCCATGCGCTGGGGCAGCGCGGGGCGGATGCCGGTTGCGGCCTCGACCGCATCGGGGAATTTCGCAGGATGCGCGGTGGCCAGCGTCACCATCGGCACCGGCGGCGCGATATGGTCATTGCCCACGCGCACGCCCACCGCCGAATGCGGGCACAGAAGCTCGCCCGAGCGCGCAAGCTCGGTGCGGATCGTGTCGGTGGTTTCCTCTTCCGAGACACGGCCGCTGGCATAGGTCTCGCGCAGGGCTTCCAGCGCGCCCTGGCTGACCGCGAAGCCGCCCTTGGTCTTCAGCTCCTCCATCAGCTGCGCGACCGCCGCGCCATCGCCGCCATAGGCAAACCACAAAGCGCGCTCGAAATTCGAGCTGATCTGGATATCCATCGAGGGGCTGATCGAGGGCTTCACCCCCTCCATCTCATAGCGCCCCGAGGTCAGGCAGCGGTGCAGGATGTCGTTCTGGTTCGTGGCCACCACCAGCTTGTCGATCGGCAGGCCCATCTGTTTGGCGATGAACCCGGCGAAAATGTCGCCGAAATTGCCGGTGGGCACGGTGAAGCTGATCTTGCGCCCGGGCGCGCCAAGGCTGACCGCGGCGGTGAAATAGTAAACCACCTGCGCCAGCACCCTCGCCCAGTTGATGCTGTTCACACCCGCCAAGCCCACGGCATCGCGGAACTCGAAATGGTTGAACATGTCCTTGAGCCGGTTCTGGCAGTCGTCGAAGGTGCCATCCATCGCCAGCGCATGGACATTGCCCTCGGACGGGGTCGTCATCTGACGGCGCTGCACCTCGGACACGCGGCCATGCGGGAACAGGATGAAGACATCGACATTGTCGAGGCCGCGGAACGCCTCGATCGCGGCCGAGCCGGTGTCACCCGAGGTCGCGCCGACGATGGTGATGCGGCGGTCCTGTTTCGCGAGGGCAAGCTGGAAGAGCTGCCCGATGATCTGCATCGCGAAATCCTTGAACGCGAGCGTGGGCCCGTGGAACAGCTCCAAGAGGAAATGCCCCGAGCCGAGCTGCACCAGCGGCGCGCGCGCGATATGGCCAAAGCCCGCATAGGCGGCCTCGATCGCGCCGCGCAGCTCGGCCTCGGTGAAGGTCTCGGCCACGAAGGGCGCCATCACGCGATAGGCGACCTCCTCATAAGGCAGCCCGGCCAGCGCGGCGATCTCGGCCTCGGTCATCGTCGGCACGCTGGCGGGGACGTAAAGCCCCCCGTCGCGGGCCAGCCCCGTCAACATCGCTTCGCCGAAGGTGAGCTCGGGGGCCTGCCCCCGGGTCGAGATATAGCGCATGACTGCTCCTCAGATCCGTCGCCGCCTGATACGCCACATCAGGAACGCTGTCATCCCCGCCCAGACGATTGCCAGCGAAAACCAGGTGATCGCGTAATTCAAATGGTCGTTGGGGATGCCGGTGATGGTGATCGGCTGCGGGGCGATGCCCTGCGGATCGCCCGAGACCTGCGCGGCGACGATCAGAACGGGCTCGGTGCCAAGGGCCGCAGCCATGGCGGGCACGTCGCGGGCAAACCAGATGCCGGTGCGGGCGTCCGGTTCGGGGGTATAGCGGTCGGCTTCCTCGGGCCAGTGCAGGTTGCCGGTGACAATGAGCGCGGTGGGCCCGCGCGGGGCATCGCGCCCGGCCTCGGGGACAAAGCCGCGGTCGATCAGCACCCGCCGCCCCTCGCCGGTTTCCAGCACCGAGATCACCTCATAGCCCGGGCCCACGCCCTTGACCCCGGTCAGCACCAGAAGCTCCTCGCCGGTGGTGCCGCCCGCCACGGTCACGGGGGTATATTTCAGCGCACGGCTGTCGGTGCCCTCGGGCGGCAGCGGCTGCGGCGCCCCCGCGATCTGAGCCGAGATCTGGTCGAGCATCGCGGTCTTCCACTCCAGCCGCTGCAGCTGCCACAGCCCCAGCGCCAGCAGGATCGCGCAGCCCCCCAGCCCCAGCGCCAGCGCAAACAGATAGCGTTTCATCCGGTCCCCGTCGGTCGGTTCATCCAAAAGCAGGGGCGCGAGGGTTGCCCCCCGCGCCCGAACGGCTGTCCGCATGAAAACGGCTCAGGCGCCCCAGATATAGATCGTGGCGAACAGGAACAGCCAGACCACATCGACGAAGTGCCAATACCACGCCGCGGCCTCGAAGCCGACATGCTCGCGGGCGGTGAACTGGCCCTTGTTCAGGCGGATCAGGCAGATCAGCAGGAAGATCGTGCCGATGATCACATGCGCGCCATGAAAGCCCGTCGCCATGAAGAAGTTGTCCCAGAAGATCGAGCCGGTGCCGATCGCCTGCTGGGCATGGCTGTATTCATAGGCCTGCAGCACCGAGAAGACGAAGCCCAGGATCACGGTCAGCGTCAGCCCGGTCTTGGCATCCTTGCGGTTGTTCTCATGCACCAGCGCATGGTGCGCCCAGGTCAGCGTGACGCCCGACAGAAGCAGGATCACCGTGTTGATCAGCGGCAATTCCCACGGGTTGAAGGCCATCGTGCCTGCGGGCGGCCAGACGCCATCGACCAGCGGATATTCGGGCCCGAGCGGATACATCGCATTCTTGATGAAGCTCCAGAACCAGGCGGCGAAGAACATCACCTCGGACATGATGAACAGGATGAAGCCATAGCGCAGGCCGATCCGGATCACCGGGGTATGTTCCTGCCGCTCGCCCTCGCGCACGACATCGGACCACCAGCCATACATGCAATACAGCACCAGCAGCAGCCCGGCGACGAAGACGAAGGGGGTCACGTCCTGCATCCACAGCACCGCGCCAAACAGCATGACGAAGGCGCCGATCGAGCTGAGCAGCGGCCAGATCGAGGGCGGCAGGATGTGATAATCGTGGTTCTTGGAATGCGCCATGGTCGGTCCCTCGGGCCTAGTTGACGGGAGCCGGCGCCGGGGTGGCGGCGGCGGCCTGTTTCTGCTCGGGCAGGTCGGTTTCGAAGAAAGTATAGGACAGCGTGATCGCCTGAATCCGCGCGGTATCGGGGTTCGTGGCGATCTCGGGGTCCACATAGAAGCTGACGGGCATCTCGACCCGCTCGCCGGGTTGCAGCACCTGTTCGGTGAAGCAGAAGCATTCGATCTTGTCGAAGTAATAGCCCGCGGTGTCGGGCGCGACATTATAGGCCGCGGCGCCGGCGATCACCCGGTCGGTGGGGTTATAGGCCTCGTAGAAGGCGAGCCCGGTTTCGCCGATCTTCAGCGTCATCTCGCGCTGCATCGGGCGGAACTGCCAGTCCATCCCCTTGGCGACATTGGCGTCGAACCGCACAAGGATTGTGCGATCGAGCACCACATCCGACCCGGCCTCGGCGACATTGGTCGTCCCGCCATAGCCTGTGGTGCGGCAAAACCAGCTGTAGAACGGCACCGCCGCCCAGGCCAGCGCACCCATCGTCACCACGAGGGCGGCGAGGCGCGTGACAACCCGGGTGTTGGCGTTCTGGCTCATTGGCCCTCCACCTTCGGAAGAAGCGAGACCCGCGGCTGGTGGTCGAAGGCCTGCATGCTGGCGCCGTGTTCAACCTTGACCACGGTCAGGCCGAAGACCAGCACGACAAAGCCCAGCAGAACCGCCAGAAGCCCCAGATTGCGCGAGGCGCGGCGGCGGTGAATATCGTGCAGTTGCGTGATCGCCATCACCAGCCTCCAAAACCAAGGTTCAGCACGGCCTTCTGCGCGATCAGCGCCGCGAAATGGCCGAAGAGATAGAGCAGCGAGAAATAGAAGAAGCGCTTTTCGGCGGCGTATTTCTCGGCCTCGGCCACGGCCTCGTCCCGCCGCCACAGCCGCCACGCGCCGCGGATGAACAGCGCATTGAGCCCGAGCGCCACCGCCAGATAGAGCGGCCCGCCGATCGAGGTGAAGGCGGTGCCGACCGCGACCGGCGCGAGGATCAGCGTATAGGCCAGAATATGCCGCCGGGTCGCGCGCCGGCCATGCGTCACGGTCAGCATCGGCACCCCGGCGTTCGAGTAATCATCGCGCATGAACAGCGCGAGCGCCCAGAAATGCGGCGGCGTCCACAGGAAGATGACCGCAAACATCGCCAGCGATTCGAGGCTGACCCCGCCCGTCGCCACCGCCCAGCCGATCATCGGCGGGAAGGCCCCCGCCGCGCCGCCGATCACGATATTCTGCGGCGTGGCACGCTTGAGCCACATCGTATAGACGACGACATAGAAGAAGATCGTGAAGGCCAGAAACAGCCCGGCAAAGACATTCGCCGCCAGCGCCAGCATCACGCAGGAAATCCCCGCAAGGCCGAGGCCGAAGCCCAGAGCCTCGCCGCCCGAGATGCGGCCCGCCGGGATCGGGCGGTTGGCGGTGCGCCGCATCACCCGGTCGATATCGGCATCATACCACATGTTGAGCGCGCCCGACGCCCCGCCCCCCAAAGCGATGAACAGGATCGCGGTGAAGGCCACGAAAGGATGCACCGGCACCGGCGCGACCAGCAGCCCGGTCAGCGCGGTGAAGACCACAAGCGACATCACCCGCGGCTTGAGCAGAGCGAGGAAGTCGCGCGCGTCCCCCTCGGCCTGCCGGTCGTGATAGGAAATATCGCTCATCGCGCCCTCAGTTCTGCGCCAGCTCGACGCGCGGCGCGCCCGAGGTCACGCCATAATCGGCCACGTCGATCACCTCGCCCTCGGGGAAGCCGGCGCGGGCGCGCTCCACCCAACGGTCATAGACGTCTTGCGGGACGACCTTCACGACGATCGGCATATAGGCGTGGTTGACGCCGCACAGCTCCGAGCATTGCCCGAAATAGACGCCCTCGGTCTGGGTATCGAACCACAGCTGCGCGATCCGGCCGGGCACGGCATCCTGCTTCACCGCAAAGGCCGGGATGGTCCAGCTGTGGATCACATCGGCGCCGGTCAGCTGCATCACCACGGTCTTGCCCTGCGGCACCACGACGGCGTTATCCACCGCCAGCAGATATTCATCGGGCGCATAGCCATGCGCGGCCAGATCGCCCCGCTCCAGCATCAGCGAATCGAAGCTGATCTCTTCGGCGGGGTATTCATAGCTCCAGTACCACTGGTGGCCGGTGACCTTCACGATCATGTCCCCCGCCGGGATTTCCTGCTGTTTCCAGAGCGTTGGCAGCGAGAACGCGCCCACCACGACCAGAATCAGGATCGGCACGATGGTCCATGTCACCTCGAGCGGCGAGTTATGGGTGAAGCGCGCAGGCTTGGGGTTGGCGCGGCTGTTGAAGCGCACCATCGCATAGATCAACAGCGCGAAGACGAAGATGCAGATCACCGTGATGATCACCAGCAGCATATGATCGAGCCATTGCTGATCCTGCGCGATCTCGGAGGAGGCAGGCTGAAAGCCCACGCCCGCCGGATGCGGCTTGCCGATCACCGGCAGGCCCTGGATCATGTCCTGGGCATAGACTTGACCGGCGATGAGTGCCGTCGACAATCCGGCCGCCACGGGGCGGCAGAGCTTCGCAAAACGCATATATTCTCTCCCTCCGGCGGCTCTCCCGTGCCGCCCGTCCCAAACCGATGCTTCCCTTCACCGATCCGGGCTGTATGTAGGTATGAGATACACATTCGAACCGCTCCGGCAAGAAAAAGCTGCGACAATCCGCCGCGTGATTTCTCCGCAGCCTTCGGAGACGAAAGGAAAAGCCATGGCCGAGGACCGCTTCGCCCCGTTTGAAACGCAGCTCGATGAGGGGGCCGCCCTTGGCATCCTGCGGGCGGCGACCGCGGGGGCCGAGGATGGCGAATTGTTCCTCGAGCGGCGCCGGTCGGAGGCGCTGGTGTTCGATGACGGGCGCGTCAAGACCGCCTCTTATGACGCCTCCGAAGGGTTCGGCCTGCGCGCGGTCAGGGGCGAGGTCGCGGGCTATGCCCATTCCACCGAGATTTCCGAAAGCGCCCTGAAGCGCGCGGCGGAAACCGCGCGGCTTGCCGTGGGCGATGGGGGCGGCGTGATGGCCCCGCCCCCGCCCGGCACCAACCGGCATCTTTATGGCGATGCCGATCCGATGGCCGATGCTCCCTTTGCCGCGAAAATCGACATCCTGCGCGAGATCGACGCCTTCACCCGGGGCCTCGACCCGCGGGTGGTGCAGGTCTCGGCCAGCATGGCCGCGAGCCTGCAAGAGGTCTTCATCCTGCGCCCCGAAGGCGGGCTCGTCAGCGATATCCGCCCAATGGCGCGGATCAATATCTCAGTGATCGTCGAGGAAAACGGCCGCCGCGAATCGGGCGGGCATGGTGGCGGCGGGCGGTTCGGTCTGGCCGGACTGATGGAGCCCGGCCACTGGCAGCCCGTCGCGCGCGAGGCGTTGCGGATCGCTCTCGTGAACCTCTCGGCCGAGCCCTGCCCGGCGGGGCAGTTCGACGTGGTGCTGGGCCCCGGCTGGCCCGGCGTCTTGCTGCACGAAGCCGTGGGCCATGGCCTCGAGGGTGACTTCAACCGCAAGAAGACCTCGGCCTTTGCCGGTCTGATGGGGCAACAGGTGGCCGCCAAGGGCGTCACCGTTCTGGATGACGGCACGATCCCCGACCGGCGCGGCTCGATCACCGTCGATGACGAGGGCACCCCCTCGGGGAAAAACGTGCTGATCGAGGACGGGGTTCTGGTCGGTTACATGCAGGACCGGCAGAATGCGCGGCTGATGGGCGTCGCCCCCACCGGCAACGGCCGGCGCGAGAGCTTTGCCCATGCGCCGATGCCGCGGATGACCAACACCTATATGCTGGGCGGCACCGCCGATCCGGCGGCGATTCTGGCCGATCTCAAGGACGGGATCTATGCGGTGGGCTTCGGCGGCGGTCAGGTCGATATCACCAACGGCAAGTTCGTCTTCAACTGCACCGAGGCGTATCGGGTCAAGAACGGCGTGGTGGGGGCGGCGCTGCGCGGCGCCACGCTGATCGGCGACGGGCCGACGGCGATGCGGGCGATCCGGGCGATCGGCAATGACATGGCGCTCGATCCCGGCATCGGCAATTGCGGCAAGGCCGGGCAATGGGTGCCGGTGGGCGTGGGGCAACCGACGCTGATGATCGGCGGGCTGACGGTCGGCGGCTCGGCCGCCTGAGGACGGGCAGGCGATTCGGGGCTTTGAGAAACGGAACGCCGCCCCAAGGGGGGCGCATCTGCGCCGGCGGTTTCCCGCCGGCGC
The DNA here is from genome assembly GCA_014763785.1 of Sphingomonadales bacterium. Taxonomy (GTDB): domain Bacteria; phylum Pseudomonadota; class Alphaproteobacteria; order Rhodobacterales; family Rhodobacteraceae; genus Rhodobacter. Next base: position 9,364 of record JACXUS010000090.1, read on the forward strand.
CTGCTTTTATGCTGCTTTCGCCGGGGATTCGGCGCGACCTCGCCGAAACGGCGCACCAGGATCGGCGGATTGTTGAAAAATTTTCGGCGACTTCGATGCAGCCGGGGATTTGGTAACGACTTGTTAACGATACTGCGGCATCAAGAGGGGGCGATGAGGCGAGGATGTGGAGATTAAGGGTTTGTTTTCTTACCCCACCCCCTTCACCCCACCCACCACGGAAGAAGATGACCTGTCGCGTCTTCGCCTCATTCGCTCCCGACGGGTCGGGCCCTCCACCTTCCACCGATTGATTACGGAACATGGCTCGGCCGCGGCCGCCCTTGCCGCGCTGCCCGAGGTGGCGCGCGCGGCAGGCGACCCAGATTACAAGGTCTTCCCAGAGGGCATCGCCCGCGCCGAGATCGCCGCCGGGCGCCGCGCGGGCGCGCGGCTCTTGCACTGGGGCACCCCCGATTATCCCGCGCTTCTGGCTGAAACCGCGGATGCGCCGCCCGTGCTTTGGGCGCTTGGCAATGTTGCGCTGGCGGCGCGGCCCTGCGTGGCGCTGGTCGGCGCGCGCAATGCCTCGTCGCTGGGCGCGCGGATGGCGCGGCGTCTGGCCGAGGATCTGGGGCGCGCGGGCTTCGTCGTGGTCTCGGGTCTGGCCCGCGGGATCGACGCCGAAGCGCATCGCGCCGCCCTGCCCAGCGGCACGATCGCCGCGCAGGCGGGCGGGATCGACGTGATCTATCCGCCCGAAAATGCCGATCTGGCCGCCGCCATTGCCGCGCAGGGGCTGCGCCTGTCGGAACACCCCCCCGGAATGGAGCCCCGCGCCCAGCATTTCCCGTTGCGCAACCGGATCATCTCGGGGCTCTCGCTTGGCACCGTGGTGATCGAGGCGGCAGCGCGCTCGGGCAGCCTGATCACCGCGCGCACCGCCGCCGATCAGGGCCGCGAGGTGATGGCGGTGCCCGGCCATCCGATGGATGGGCGCGCCTTTGGCTGCAATGCGCTGATCCGCGATGGCGCGACGCTGATCCGCGGCATCGAAGATATTCTGGAGGTGCTGGGCGAACCCGAAGCGCCCGCC
>JACXUS010000361.1 GCA_014763785.1 Sphingomonadales bacterium
CGATAGAGCGCCCCGGTATCGAGATGCGCGAAGCCGAACCGCTCGGCCACCGCGCGGCTGATCGTGCCCTTGCCTGCGGCGGCCGGCCCGTCGATGGCCACAGTAAAGTTCATGCCTGCGAAGATCATGCCTGCCCTTTCGCTTCTGGCCTGCGCCGCTTTTTGAGTATTTGAACCAAGAAGAAGACCAATCGCTCAAGGGCTTTCGGTTTCTTCTTGGCGAAAATACTCCCGCCGGAGGCTCCGCCCTATCCGTTTGCCCGCACGATCCCCGCGCCGAGACCCCGCATCAAGTCCTCGAACACCGGGAAGGAGGTCGCGATCGGGCTGCCGTCATCGACCGAGATCGGCTGTTGGCTGGCAAGGCCGAGGATCAGGAAGCTCATCGCGATGCGGTGGTCGAGATGCGTCGCGCAGGTCGCCCCGCCCGGCACGCCCTCGGGGCCGAGCCCGTGCACGATCAGCGTATCGGAGTCCTCCTCGACGCGCACGCCGCAGGCCTCGAGCCCGCGCGCCATCGCGTCGATCCGGTCGCTTTCCTTCACCCGCAGCTCATGCACACCGCGCATCACCGTGGTGCCGCGCGCGCAGGCCGCGACCGCCGCCAGCACCGGATATTCGTCGATCTGCGAGGACGCGCGATCGGCCGGAATGTCGATGCCGGTCAGCTCGGAATGTCGCACCCGCAGGTCCGCCACCGGCTCGCCGCCCTCTTCGCGCGGGTTCAGGAATTCGATATCGGCGCCCATCTCGCGCAGCGTCAGGAACAGCCCGTTGCGCGTCGGGTTCTGGCTGACCCCGGGCACGAGGATATCCGAGCCCGGCACCAGCAGCGCCGCGCAGACCGCAAACGCCGCCGAGGACGGATCGCGCGGCACGGCGACCGATTGCGCCACCAGTTCGGGCTGGCCCTGCAGGGTGATGCGGGTGCCGTCGGGGGTTTGCTCGACGGTCACATCGGCGCCAAAACCGCGCAGCATCCGTTCGGTATGATCGCGGGTCGGCACTTTCTCGATCACCACGGTTTGGCCCGGGGCGTTCAGACCCGCCAGCAGCACCGCCGATTTCACCTGCGCCGAGGCCATCGGCGTGGTGTAGCTGACCGGCGCAGGCTCGGCCGCGCCGACCAAAGTCATCGGCAGCCGCCCGCCCGCGCGCCCCACGGCCCGCGCCCCGAACAGAGCCAGCGGATCGGTCACCCGCCCCATCGGCCGCTTGCGCAAGGACCCGTCGCCGGTAAACGTCGCGCAAATCGCCGAGGTCGCCATCGCCCCCATGATCAGCCGCACGCCGGTCCCCGAATTGCCGCAGTCGATCACATCTTCGGGCTCGGCAAAGCCGCCGACGCCCACGCCCTGCACCGACCACTCGCCGGGGCCATGGCGCATGACCGTCGCGCCAAAGGCGCGCATCGCCTTGGCGGTATCGAGAACGTCCTGCCCTTCCAGAAGCCCGGTGATCTTCGTCTCGCCCACCGACAGCGCGCCAAGGATCAGCGCGCGGTGGCTGATCGACTTGTCGCCCGGCACCTCGGCCACGCCCTTGAGCGGCGCCCCGCGCCCTGCCGTCATCTTGATCGGATCGCCGTGACCGGACATCGGATACCTCCCTGAAACCCCGCCCCTGTTAGCCCAAGGCCGCGGGTTCCGAAAGCCCCCGCCCGCGCGGAAGCCGCCTCAGCGCCGGTGAAAGGTCGCGTAATCGGGCAGGCGGCCTTCGCGCAGCGCCTTTTGTTCGTAGCGGGTGGAAATCCAGTCCTCCCACGCCTGCCCCGAGTGCGCGACCAGATCGAAGCCCGCCTGCGGCACCTCTTCCAGCGTCTGGCGCATGTAATCGGGAATGTCGGTCGCCACGCGGAATTCGGCGCCGGGCACAAGGCAGCGCGCCAGCGGCACGAGGTGCTCTTGCGTCACGAAGCGGCGCCGGTGGTGGCGGCGCTTGGGCCAGGGGTCGGGATAATTCAGGAAGGCGCGGCCAAGGCACTGATCGGGCAGCACCTCCATCAGGTCGCGCGCGTCCCCCGGATAGACGGCGATATTCGTGACCCCCGCCGCGCGGATCTTGCCCAAGAGCATGGCAACGCCGTTGATGAAGGGCTCGCAACCGATGATGTTCACACCCGGATAGCGCGCGCACATATGCACCAGATGCTCGCCGCCGCCGAAGCCGACCTCGAGCCAAACCGGATTGTCATTGCCGAAGAAGGACCGCGGATCGACCGTCTCGCGGGTCGGGTTGTCCTCGCGCGAGACGCCGCGCGGCGTCAGGCTGGCCAGATCCTCGCTCAGATAGGTCTTCTGGCTTTGCCGCATCGTCTTGCCCGAGCGGCGGCCATAGAAATTGCGCCAGGGCGCGCCGGTGGGATGGGTGCGTTTGGTCATGGCGGGCGTTGTAGCGTTGCCCCCCGCCTCGTCAAGAG
>JACXUS010000007.1 GCA_014763785.1 Sphingomonadales bacterium
CCCCCCAGCCGCCCCCCCGCCGTGTCGCTTTTCGCCCGAAATTGTCGGGCGCGTGGGCCCGGACCCGTGTCACTCTGGCACAACAGGGAAAAGTCATCCTCGGAGAGTCGTCCATGAAAACCCATGTCAAAGCTCTGGTTGTCGGCGGCGGTGCCGTCGGCTGCTCGGTCGCCTACCACCTGGCCAAGGCCGGCTGGGAGGTGATGCAGGTCGAGCGCGACGAGCTGACCTCGGGGTCCACCTGGCATGCGGCGGGGCTGCTGCCGCTGTTCAACATGTCCTATGCGACGACCCATATCCACAAATACAGCGTCGATTTCTACAAGACGCTGGAGGCCGAGACGGGCCTGAATGCGGGCTTCTCGATCTGCGGCAACCTGCGCATGGCGCAGACCGACGAGCGGATGGACGAATACATGCTGTATTCCTCGGTCGCCGAGACCGCGGGCGTCTATCACGAATTCCTGACGCCCGCGCAGATCAAGGAGCGCTGGCCGCTCCTGCGCACCGAGGATCTGAAGGGCGCGCTGTTCCACCCGCAGGATGGCTATATCAACCCCGCCGATGTGACTCAGGCGATGGCCAAGGGCGCCCGTCAGCGCGGCGTCGATATCGTGCGCAAGATGCAGGTCAATGCCTATAAATGGACCGGCTCGGAATGGGTCGTGACCCTCGAGAAGATGATCGAGAAGGGCGGCAACCTTGTCGGCTCGGGCGAGCTGGTCGATGTGCATGCCGAGCATGTCGTGACCGCGACCGGCAACCACGCGCAGCGCACCGCGCGGCTTCTGGGCATCAAGATCCCGGCGATCCCGGTCGAGCACCAGTTCATCGTGACCGAGCCCGACCCGGCGCTGCAGGCCTGGCGCGCCGCCGGAAACCCGGAACATCCCGTGCTGCGCGATGCCGATGCGAAATGGTATGTCCGCGAGGAACGCGGCGGCTGGATCCTCGGCCCCTATGAGCGCGGCGCGCCCGCGCGGTTCCTGTATGACGTGCCGGAAACCTTCCGCGCCGATCTGTTCCCGCTCGATCTGGACCGGATCGAGGAGGAATATGTCAGCATGATCCACCGGCTGCCGACCTCGGAAACCGTGGGCCTGAAGGACGACTTCAACGGCCCGATCTGCTACACCCCCGATGGCAACCCGCTGGTGGGCCCGGCGCCGGGCCTGCGCAACATGTGGCTGGCCGAGGGCTTCAGCTTCGGCATCACCGCGGCGGGCGGCACCGGCTATTATCTGGCGCAGATGATGGTCGAGGGCGAGGCCGAGATCGACATGGCATCGCTGGACCCCAAACGCTACGGCAGCTGGATGACCACCGAATATGCCGCGCGCAAAAACGAGGAATGCTACGAGCATGTCTTCATCCTGCACCACCCGGACGAAGAGCGCGAAGCCTGCCGCCCGCTGCGCACCGCCCCCGCCTATGACCGCCAGCTGGCGCTGGGCGCGCAGATGGGTCAGGTGAACGGCTGGGAACGCCCGAACTATTACGGGCCCGTCGATGCGCCCGCCGATTTCGACCACAACTCGCGCAGCTTCCGCCGCGGCGCCTGGTGGCAATATGCCAAGGCCGAGGCCGAGGCGGTGCGCAGCACCTGCGGGATCATCGACGCCTCGGCCTTCACCAAGCATCTGGTGCGCGGCCCGGGTGCGACGGCGTTCCTCGACCACTTCACCTGCAACAAGCTGCCGAAAGTGGGCCGGATCAACCTGACCTATGCGCTGACCAATGCGGGCACGGTGCGGACCGAATATACGATCGTGCGGCTGGCCGAGAACGAGTATTACCTGATCTCGGCCGGGGCCTGGACCGCCTATGACGGCGACTTCCTGCTGAAATCCATCGAGGATTTCGTGGCCGCGGGCGGCGCCCATGTCGATTGCCACGATGTGACGACGCAATGGGGTGTCTATGCGCTGGCGGGCCCCAATGCGCGGGCGATCCTGAACGAGGTGGTGAAGGACGCGAACCCGGAAACGGTTCTGTCGAACAAGCGCTTCCCGTGGCTGAGCTATCGCGACATCGAACTGGGCATGTGCCCGGTGCGCGCGGTGCGCGTGGCCTATACCGGCGAGCTCGGCTGGGAGCTGCACTATCCGATCGAATTCGGCCGCTATCTGTGGGACCTGCTGCTGAAGGCGGGCGAGAAACATGGGCTGAAGCCGGTGGGCGCGCGGGCGCAGAACTGGCTGCGTCAGGAAAAAAGCTATCGCGCCTTCGGCAACGAACTGGGCCGCGATGCGACCCCGCTGGAAGCCGCGCTCGACCGCTTCGTCGATCTGGAGAAGGACTTCCGCGGCAAGCAGGCGATGCTCGACACCGGCATCCGCGCGACCTGTGTGACGCTGCTGATCGACGGGCCCGAGGATACCGATCCGTGGGGCAAGGAGGCGCTTTTGCTGAACGGCGAGAAGATCGGGCGCCTGACCTCGGGCGGCTGGTCGGTGGCCTTCGGCAAGCAGATCGGCATGGGCTATGTCCGCCCCGATCTTGCGGCACCCGGCACCAAGCTCAAGGTCAAGATCCAGCTCAAGGAATGGGATGCGGTGGTGACCGAGGACAGCCCGCACGACCCGTCGAACGCGCGGATCCGCATCGACGGCTGATCGGGGCTTTGTGGAAACGCAGGGGCGGGGGGAAACCTCCGCCCCTTTGGCTTCGGGTGGCTCCCAAGGTGAGTATTTAGGCCAAGAAGAAACCCAAAGCCGCGTTTCTGGTCCTGGTGTTTCTTCTTGGATCAAATACTCAAAACCTGACCGCCGGGCCGCGCGACGCCGTTGACGCCGGCGCGTGCGGTCACTGTCGGCGCCGCGCGAGCCAGGCGGACCATGCCTCGGGCGAGCCCGCGAAGGCGTTCAGATCGACGATGCCGCCGATCCCGCGCGCAACCCCGGTGCCGGAATATTGCCAGAACGACCAGCGCTCGCCCGGATAGCGTTCTGACGGGTGCCCCGCGACCGAGCGCAGCCAGAATTCCTGCCCGGTCAGGCTGCCCAGATCGTTTTCGGCGTAGAAATCGGGCGTCGTATAGATCACCGGCGCGGTGCGGTAGTGGCGCGTGACGATATCGACAAAGGTGCGGATCTCGGCGCGGATGGTGGCCGGGTCGGGGTGGCGTTTGCAGCTGCGCGACTGGTGGTTCCATTCCATGTCGAGCACCGGGGGCAGGTCGCCCTTGACCCGCGGCACGTTCTTGATGAACCACTCGGCCTGCTCCTTGGGGGGGCGGCAGAAATAATAGAAGTGATAGGCGCCGACCGGCACGCCCGCGGCACGGGCGCGGGGCGCGTTGATCTCATAGCCCGGGTCGATGTAATTGCCGCCCTCGGTCGCCTTGAGCCAGGCGAAACTCACACCCTGCGCCCGCGCGGTCGGCCAGTCGATCCGGCCCTGATAGCGGGCCGCGTCAATCCCATGCACCGCATAGATCGCCGGGGCGAGCGTTTGCCATTCATGCGGCTTCGTGTCGCCGAACTGGGGCGGCAGGCCGGGTGCCGGATAGGCCGCGGGATCCAGTGGCGCGGGCTGCATCAGCGCGCCCCGCATCGGCCCGCTGTCGCCGCCGCCGCATCCTGTCAAAGCCAGTGTCACCACACCGACGACCGCCCAAAGACGCATGTTCTGCCCGCCTCTTGATTTGTTTGGCGCAAATTCGCCGAAAAACGCCCGGCTGTCACGGGGGCAGCCGGGCGGGCGACGCATTTGTGATCGCGAGTTCGTGCGCGAATGTGAGCGGGCGGTTCAGCCCCGCGGCGGGCCGAAATCGGCCGGGCTCAGCACGCCGTCGCCCGTGCGGTCGCGCATTGCAAACCACGGGTCGGTGCCTGCGACGAATTCGGCGCGGGTCACGGTGCCGTCGCGGTTGGCGTCGAACATCTTCATGCCCTCGGCCGCGGGTTGGAAGAAGCCCTGACCTTGCCCCTGACCCTGCTGGGCCTTGCCGGGGCCATTGCCAGCACCGCGGCCGGGCGGCGGCGCCATGCCCTCGGGCAGCTGATGACCGGGGCCCATGCCGGCCTCCAGCTCCATCAGCTTGTGCGCGTCAATGCCCGCCAGCTCCTCGGCGGAATAGGCGTCATCGCCATCGCTGTCGAACATGGAAAAGATGTTGTCGCGTTGCTCGCGCGCCTCGGCGAGGGTGACCGCGCCGTCGCCGTCGAGATCCCATTGCGCCATGAAATTCTCGGCCGGGGCGGCGGTCTGGGCCGTCGCAACCCCGGCGCAAAGGGCCAGCGCGCTGGCAAGAAGCAGGGACCGTTTCATGATCTTCGTCCTTCGATCGTTATGGTCATGAAACGAAGCGGCCCGCAGCTTCCGCCGCGGGCCGCCCGTGTCAGACCGTCGCAGGGGCTCAACCCTGAGCGGCCGCCAGCTCGTCCCAGCAGGCCAGCGCATGGCCCGCATACATCATGCCCGGACCGCCGCCCATCTGGATCGCCATCGCGCAGATATCGCCCAACTCCTCGCGGGTGCCGCCGGCGCGCATCAGGGCCGCAACGTGGAAATTGATGCAGGGCTCGCAGCGGGTGACCATCGCCATGCCAAGCGCGATCCATTCTTTCTGCTTCTTGTCCAGAACGCCGCCATCGGTCACGGCCTTTTCCATCGCCGAGAAGCCGCGCATCTGTTCGGGGATGAGCTTGTTCATCGCCCGCAATTCGCCGCGCATGCTGTCGATCTTGTCCTTGTAGCTCATCGGGGTCTCCTGTCGGTGGATGCGATGGCAGTGGCACAGGGCCCGGCCGGTTGCCCTGATCTGTATCAATCGAATGCGGGAATGTGAATGTGTGACGCGGCGGCGGTGCTATGGCGGCCTAGCTGCTGACCTTCATATGGCCGCGTTGCGCGGCGCCGCAGGCGAAGGCGGCGCCCTCGAGTGTGGCGATCACCGCCTTGCCCGCGCGCAGCCGCACGAAGAACGGCTGGAAGCCCGCATAGCCGCCGAAGCTGTTGGTGCCGTTCACCTCGCCGCACAGGATCACATCGCCCGCGCTGGTGGAATAGCCCGCCAGATCGCGGAATTTGGCGCTGTCGGGGTCTTTCAGCTGATAGGCGATCGCGGCCTTGGCGGTGGCCATGTCGCGGTCGGTGACGGCGGCGGGATAGGTGTCGATCTCGACCGTATTGGCGACACAGGCCCCCAGCGCCAGTGTTGCCGCGCCAAGGCAGAGCAGAACCGGGGTGATGCGCATCGGCTCCTCCTTCTTTGGACCAGAAGACACCGGCGCCCCTGAGATTTCAAGCGATTTGGCAACCCTGGGTTGCGGCCGCCGCGGAGGTTGGCTCAGAAATGGCTGCGCACATGGGTGTGGACATGGGGGTGGTCGTCGTCGCCGTGGCGATGGCGGCTGGCGCCCTCGGCCACCGGGATCAGCGCCAGATGGCCGTGCTGCACGCCGCGTTCCAGAAACAGCGCCTCGGCCGCGGGGCCGACCTCGCCCAGCGGGCCGCGGGTCACCTCGATTTCAAGCGCCGTCGTGTGGTCGAGCGGGATCGACAGTGCCGCGACATGGCGGTCATGCGCATCGAGCCGCCGTTGCGCCAGCCGCGCGCCAAGGTTGCGGGTGCTTTGGTCGACCGTATAGCTGAGCACGCCGAGGCATTCGGCCTGCTCGGGGCCCTGCACCCGGTCGAGCATCGCGCGCCGCACCAGATCGCGGATCGCCTCGGAGCGGTTCTGCGCGCCGCTCTCGGTCATATAGCTGTCAAGCGCCGCCGCGATCTCGTCGGACAGGGTGATGGTGATCCGTTTCATATCCACTCTCGCGGGGGGACTGGTAAGGCGCTGACCACCCGTTCCCAGAAAACACAGGCAAATTTCGGCGCAGGACGGGGCTGGTGCGGCGTATGATTTTTTGAAACGTTTTTCATACCGAACCGAATCACATCCATTGCAAGGACCGATCATGCCAAAGACCCAGACCGCCCGCATCCCCTGCCTTGCCCTCGCCCTGATGGCGCTGGCCAGCCCGGCGGCGGCGCATTTTCAGGAGCTCATCCCCGCGGCCGATGTGCTGCCCGAGGGTGGGGCGGTGACGCTCGATCTGGTCTTCACCCATCCGTTCGAGGGCGGCCCGGTGATGGCGATGGCGCGGCCCGTGGCGGTCGGCGTTCTGGCGGGCGGGGTGCGCACCGATCTGGGGCCGCAGCTGGTCGAGGCGCCGCAGGGCGGTGTGATGGCCTGGCGGCTGACCCATGATCTGCCCGAGCCCGGCGCCGCGATCTTCTACACCGAGCCTGCGCCCTATTGGGAACCGGCCGAGGGCAAGTTCATCGTGCATTACGCCAAGGTGGTGGTGGACAGCTTTGCCTCGGGCGAGGGCTGGGATGAGATGGTCGGCCTGCCGGTCGAGATCGCGCCGCTGGCGCAGCCCACCGGGCTTTGGGTCGGCAATGTCTTCTCGGGCGTGGTGACCAAGGCGGGCGCGCCGGTGCCCTTCGCCGAGATCGAGGTGGAATTCGTCAATGACGGCTCGATCACCGCGCCGAGCGATGCCTATATCACCCAGGTGATCAAGGCCGATGCCAATGGCACCTTCTCCTATGCGATGCCCTTCGCGGGCTGGTGGGGCTTTGCCGCGCTGATCGAGGGCGATCAGCCGATGACCGCCCCCGATGGCCGCGCGGTGCCGGTCGAAGAGGGCGCGCTGATCTGGGTCAATGCCAAGGCGCCGCTGCGCTGATGGCGCATATCCCCGACGGTATCTTGTCGGCGCCGGTGCTGATCGGCGGCGGGCTGCCCGCCTTCCGCGCGACCCGGGTGCCGCTGCGCAGCGCCATGACCGGCCGGACCTGACCGGGCATGGCTGGCTTGGCTGAAACCCCCGCGCCGGGGGCGGACCCCGGCACTGGCCCCGACACTGGCCCCGGCACTGGCCCCGTCATCGCCATCATCGGCGCGGGCATCGCCGGACTGCTGGCGGCGGCGGCGGTGGCGCCCCATGCGGAGCGGGTCGTCCTGCTGGAACAGGACAGCCTGCCCGCGGGGGCGGCGCTGCGGCGGCGTGTGCCGCAGGGCGGGCATGTGCATGCCCTGCTGGACAGCGGGCTCGGCGCGATCGAGGCGCTTCTGCCGGGCTTTGCCGAGGCCGCGCGGCTGGCGGGCAGTCTGCGGCTGCCCGCGCGGTCGGGCTGGCGGTTCCATGACGGGCGCGGCTGGTCGGTGCCCTATGAGGGCGCTCCCGCGGTCCTGTCGCAAAGCCGCTGCCAGCTGGAGCATCTGCTGCGCATCCGGGTGCTGAGGCTGGCGAACCTGCGCCTTTTGACGGGCCGGGTCGTCGCGCTCAGCCGCGGGCCGGATGGCCGGATCGACGGGCTGCGGGCGCAGACGGGCGAGGGCGGGCCCCTTGCGCTGACGGCCGATTGGGTGATCGACGCTTCGGGGCGCGGCGGGGCCAGCGCGGCCTGGCTCGAGGGCTGCGGCGCCCCGGCGGTGCCAGAGCTGAGCCACGCCCCCCATGTCGGCTATACCAGCCTGATCGTGCCGCGCGCGGAGCCCGATGCAAAAGCCTGCGCCTGGCTGCGGCTGGCCCAGCCGCCCGCGACCCGCGGGCTCGTGGCCGCCCCGATCGAGGATCAGGCCTGGATCGTCACGCTGACGGATCGGTTCGGCGCGGTGCTGCCCACCACGCCCGAGGATTTCGCCGCGGCCTTGCGCGCCCTCCCCGATCCGGAGCTGTCGGCCCGTCTGACGGCGCGCTGGCCAGAGGCCGGACTTGGCCCCGTGCGCCGCTTTCAGATCGACCGCGTGCGGCTGCGGCGGGTCGGCTCGGCCGATCTGCCCGCGGGATACCTGCCGATCGGGGATGCGATCGCTACCTTCAACCCGCTGCATGCGCAGGGCATGAGCGTCGCCGCGTTGCAGGCCGGTGCGCTTGGCCGCGCCATGGCCGGGTTGCGCCGGTCTGGCCCCGGCGCCGTTCAGGCCCGCTATCTTGCCGAGGCCGAGACGCTCGCCCGCAATGCCTGGATGATCGGTCAGGCGGTCGATCTGGCCTATCCCCGCCTGCGCGAGGGCGCCGCGCCAGAGGCGTTGCGGCGTGCGCAGATCCTGCGCGCGGCCTTTGCCACGGCGGCTCTGCGTCCCGACATGGCCCGCCGCGTCGACCGGGCCCTGCACCTGCTCGACCCGTTCTCGGCGCTCTGGCAGCCCGCCCCCGACCTGCATCTTTCCCCATCCTCCACCCGATCGGAGCTTTCCCATGAAACTACTGACCACGGCGCCGCCCTCGGTTCGCTTTGAGCCGCAGAGCTATCTTCAGACGATCCGCGACCTCGCCCGCTGGAACGAGGCCGCCGGGATCGAGGGGATGCTGATCTATACCGACAACAGTCTGGCCGACCCCTGGACCGTCGCGCAGGCGGTGCTGGACTGCACCACCACCTTCGTGCCGCTTGTGGCCGTGCAGCCGCTTTATCTGTCGCCCTATGCCGCCGCCTGCAAGATCGCCTCGCTTGGCTTTCTCTATGGGCGGCGGATCGCGCTCAATCTGGTGGCGGGGGGGTTCCGCAAGGATCTGGAACAGCTTGGCGATTTGCTGGATCACGATCCGCGCTATGACCGGCTGGTGGAATATGCCACGATCCTGCAAGCCCTTCTGCGCGGGGAGACGGTGACCTTCGCCGGCACCTATTACATGGTGCGCAACCTGAAACTGCAACCCGCGCTGCCGCCCGGGCTGATGCCCGAGATCTATGTCTCGGGCGCCTCCGAGGCCTGTATCGCCGCGGCGCAGCGGCTGGGGGCCGTGCGCTTCAGCTATACCAAACCGCCCGCCGAGCTGCGCGCCCTCGCGCCGCTGCCCGGGGCCGGGGATCTGGGTCTGCGCTTTGGCATCATCGCACGCGACACCAGCGAAGAGGCCTGGCAGGTGGCGCGGGCACGGTTTCCGGCGGACCGGCGCGGACAGATGGCGCATCGCATGGCGCGGGCCACCTCGGATTCGATCTGGCATCAGGAGATTGCCGAGCTGGCCGAGGAGCTGCCCGACGCGCGGGACGGGGCCTATTGGCTCTATCCGGTGCGCAACTATCGCACCTTCTGTCCCTATCTGGTCGGCAGCCATGCCGAAGTCGGCGCGCTGATCGCCGAGTATGCCGGGCTGGGGTTCCGTTGCCTGATCCTCGACGTGCCGCAATCCGAGGCCGATCTGGCGCAGGCCATGCGGGCCCTGCCGCCAAGCTTCGCCCCGGCCGGCGCCGCCTCCGCGCCGCTTGCCACGGCGCCCCTGTCCCAAACCGCCTGAGGACCCGCAGACCGATGTTCAGACGTGCCTATCTTCAGCCGCAGCATGCGGAGTTCGCGGCCCGGGTCGAGGGGTTTCTTGACGCGCATGTGGTGCCCCATCACGCGGACTGGGCGGCCCGGGGCGGCGGCCTGCCGCGCGCGCTCTGGCAAGAGGCCGGGGCGGCGGGGCTTTTGTGCCGCACGGTGCCGCAGGTCTATGGCGGCCCGGGCGGCGATCTGCTCGAGGCGGCGATCATCACCGAGGCCCTCGGGCAGCGCCGCATTTCCGGCTTTCTGACCTGCCTGCAAAGCGACATTGTCGCGCCCTTCGTGCTGAAACTGGGGCGCGAGGATCAGAAACGGCACTGGCTGCCCGCGCTGGCCAGCGGCAACGCCGTCGGTGCCATCGCGATGACCGAACCGCAGGGCGGCAGCGATATCGCCGGGATCGAGACCACGGCGCGCCGCCATGGCGACAGCATCGTGCTGAACGGGACGAAGACGCATATCTCGAATGCGATGACGGCCGATGTGATCATCGTGGCCGCCCGCACCGTCCTGCCCGACAGCGGCGATCCGGCCCGCAGGTCGCAACCGGCGATCAGCCTTGTGATGGTCGAGGCAGAGCGGCCCGGCATCACCCGCCAGCCGATCGACAAGGCGGGGATGCCCGCGCTGGATACCGGCACGATCACCTTCGAGGACTGCGTGGTGCCCGCCGCCAATCTGCTGGGCGCCGAGCATATGGGCTTTGTCTATCTGATGACCTTTCTGGGCATCGAACGGCTGGTGCTGGCGACCTATGCGCAGGCCTGCGCCGAGCGCCTGCTGCGCGACCTGATCGCCGATTGCGATGCACGCAAGACCGCGGCCGGATCGCTGCTCGATTATCAGAATACCCGCTTCGTGCTGGCCGATCTTTACAGTGCCTGCGCGGTCAACCGCGCTTTCGTCGATCACTGCCTGATCGCGGCGCAGGGCGGTCGCTCCGATCCGAAAGCCGCCTGTATCGCCAAGCTGCGGGTGACCGATACGCTGCGCCAGATCGCGGCATTCGGCGTCCAGTTCCGCGGGGCCGCGGGCATCAGCGGCGCGACGGGGGCCCGCGCCAGTCAGGACATGCTGGACAGCGCCGTTCAATCGGTCTGGGGCGGCACCAGCGAGATCATGCGCGATGTCATCGGTCAGGGGCTCGCGTCGGTGCTATGATCGCGCAACGCCCCCCAGAGCTGCGGCGCGCGATGCCGCCCGGCGCGCCCGCCAGCGCCCTGCCCCCGGCGCAAACCCCGGACTGCGACACGCTGGCCGCGGTGCGGCTTTGGTCGCTGGATCTGGCCCGGGCGCCCGCCGATGATCCCACCCCGTTGTCGCAAGATGAGATCGCGCGGATGGCTGCGATCCGCGATCCCCGCAGCCGCGCCGTCTTCGCCATGACGCGCCGGGCGCTCCGGCGTATCCTTGCGCAGATGCTGGACTGCGCCCCGGCCGAGGTCCGCCTCACCACGGGCTGGAACGGCAAGCCTGCGCTCGCGCCCCGGCCGGGGCGGGCGGTGCCGTTCTTCTCGGTCAGCCATTCGGGCGATCACGCGCTCATCGCCACCAGCCTGAGCGGTGAACTCGGCGTCGATCTGGAGGCCGAGACCCCCCGGCGCAACGGTCTGCGGATCGCCGCGCGCTTCTTCGCGCCCGCCGAGGTGGAGGCGCTGCACGCCCTGCCCGAGGACCGGCAGGGCGACGCCTTCACCCGCCTGTGGACCCTGAAAGAAGCGGTGATCAAGGCCACGGGCGAGGGGCTGGCCCGGCGTCTGGACAGTTTCGCCATCGACCTTGCCGCCTGCCGCCTGCGGCCAGAGCCTGCGAGCGCGCCGCCCGGGCCGTGGCACCTGGCCCAATTGCCGGCCCCCCCGGGCTATCGCGCCGCGCTGGCGCTCCGGGTCTCAACTGTTCCTGAAGCTGAACTGCGGCGGGCCACGGCAACTTGTAATTGATCGGCCGCCTCCTGTATGGTCGAGCCATTAGCCGTTGTGCCCCGCCAGATGTCGCAAGACTGGAGAGCGTTCCATGTTGTTGTTTCCGCTGCCATTTCTGACTGCATTCTTCCTGATATTTCTGCTGCTGCATTTGTCGCGGTATGTATCGGCGGGTCTGCCGGGACTGGTTCTGGTCACCGTTGCCGCCTATGCGCTGCAATCGGTCCTGCTGGGGCTGCAATGGGGTCTCGGGACGGTGCCGCCGATGGTGCTGATCGTTCTGGCGAACCTGCTGCCACCGCTGACATGGCTTGCGCTGCACAAGCTGGCCGGGCGCAAGATCGAGAGCTGGCGGATCGGCGTGGCCTGCGGCATCGCGCTGTTGCTGACGCTGAATGCCTGTCTGGTCCTCGGGTTCGCCAACGGGCTCGATGTGATCGGGATCGCGAATTACAGCATCTTTGGCCTGCATCTGATCTGGCAGGGCTGGCGCAAGGAACTGGACTGGCTGTCGAGCCACCCGCTCAATACCATCCTGCCGGTGCAGCGCACCTTCATGATCGCCGGGGCGGTGCTGCTGGTCTCGGCCTGTATCGACATGGTGGTGCTGGTCGATATCCAATGGAACGAGACGAAGATCTCCTCGGCGCTGGTCGGCTATTCCAACCTCGCGCTGCTGCTGTTGCTCAGCGTGATCTTCTTCCGGGCCGGCGCCCCCTCGCGGCGCAGTGCGTCTGAGCCGCCCGCCGCGCGCGCCCCCTCCGCCGAGATGGCGGCAAACGAACAGGGCGCACAGGAGATTCTCGATCTGCTCGACGCCGAGATGACCCGCAATCATCTCTATCGCAATGAAAGCCTGACGCTGGATCAGATCGCGCGCCGCATCCGCATGCCCGCGCGGCAGGTCTCGATCGCGGTCAATTCGCTGCGCGCAATGAACGTGCCGCAATATGTGAACACCTTCCGCATCCGGGACGCCTGCCGGATCCTTGAAACGACCGATATGCCGGTGACCAGCATCGTCTTCGAGGTCGGCTTCACCACGAAATCGAACTTCAACCGCGAGTTTCAGCGCGTGACGGGCCTGACCCCCAGCGACTGGCGCAACCGCGCCCGCACGCAGGGCCCGCCGCGCGGCGGCAAGGAGAAGCGGGCCGAGGCCCCGCTGATCTCTGACAAGACGCGGTTTGCCACGCAGGCGAACGCCGACTGAACGGCCTGAAACCTGCAGATCCGGGCAAGATCGTGATCAAGGACGCGCGCGGCGCAATGCCGGTCGCGCGGGCGGGGCAGGGCGCCGATGTTGGCTCCAGTCGAAACCCGAACCGGAGACCTGACATGACGCGTCCTGACGCCCTTTTGAAACCCAGCCTGATCGCCGCGGCCTGCGGGGCGCTCATGGCCCTGTCGCCGGCCGCTCTGGCGGGCGATACGCAAAGCTATCCGCTGGCTGACGCCGTGCATACGGTGCGGCTGCAAGGCGCGGGGACCGCGCTGCAGGTCAAGACACGCGCCGCATCCGACCGGCAGCTGGATGTCATGGCCGAGGATAATTTCGGCTGCACCCTCTCGACCCGGATGCGCCAGCAGGATGATGTTCTGGTGGTCGATGTGATCGCCGGGGGCTGGCGCTTTGGCCCGTGGTGCGACCCGGATCTGATCGTCACCCTGCCCGAGGGGCTGGCGCTGGACATCGGGCTCGAGAACCTTGCCGCCGATATCCGCGGCGTCTATGGCCCGGTCAATATCACCTCGCAGAATTCGGTGATCCAGTTCGCGGGCAGCGCCTCGGGGTTCGAGGTGAGCGGCCGCCGCGCTGCGCTGCGCCTGAGCTTCCCGCCGGATATGGCGCGCGATGCCGTCAAGATCGACGTCGGTCTGGTCATGTCGGATATCACCTTCGACGGCGCCGCGCCCGGTGATCTCTGACCTGTTCGGCGCCGCCGCGCCCCGACCCGTTCGGGCGCGGCCCGGGGCGCGCTCGGCCGTGGCCGCGGCATTTTGCGCCCGCCGCCGCGGTCGCGGCCGGTGGCGGCCGGGGCGGCGGGCTGCTAGTCTGGCCGGGCCTTCAGCCAAAGACGCCGGGGCCGGCCAAGCCATCCCGTCTCGCCAGAAGCGCCCGAACCCCTGTGTGACGCAACAGATCATCCCGGCCAGAGGCCAAAGCGGCCGCGCCGGTCGCCTCTTGCTCTGGCCGTGCGGGCCGAGCGCGCCTATCTGATGACGACCAGCCCCGGAGTGATCCATGACCGACGACATCCCCGCGCCGCCTCCGGCCCGTTCTGAAACCCTGTTCCGGGTCTTTCGCCTCGTCGCGGTGATCGAGGGCCTGACCACGCTTGCGCTGTTTTTCGTCGCGATGCCGATCAAATACGTGCTGGGCGATCCGCTGTGGGTGCAGATCACCGGGCCGGTGCATGGCTATGCCTTTCTGGCCTATCTGGGGCTGATGACCGCCGCGCTGTGGGGCAGGGGATGGACGGCCGCCGATTGGGGGCGCACCATTGCCGCGGCGTTCCTGCCCTTGGGGACGTTTCTCAACGATCCCTTTCTGATGCGGCGCAAGGCCGCGGAGGCCCCGGATGCCATCCTCTGAGCGCCACCCCCAGGGCCACCCCGCCCTGCGCCACCTGTGCCTTGTGCTGGGGCTCGTGTTCACGGCGCTGGGCTTCGTGGGCGTCTTCCTGCCGGTCCTGCCGACGGTCCCCTTCCTGATTCTGGCGGCGGCCTGTTTCGCGCGTTCCTCGCAGCGTCTGGAAACCTGGCTGCTCGAGCATCGCCATTTCGGCCCCCTGCTGCGCGACTGGCGCGCGCGCGGCGCCATTCCGAGGCGCGCGAAATGGATGGCGCTGAGCGGCTCCGCGCTGGGCTTTGTGATGTTCATCCGGGGCAGTCAGCCGGGCTGGCCCCTGATCGCCATGGTGGGGGGCGTGATGCTCTTCGGGGTGGTCTACGTTTTCACGCGCCCTGACGCCTGACCCGTAACGGCAGCCCTTTCCAACCTCTTGCCCCGCGGATCGCGCTGAGCAGGTTGCGCTAATGACAATACTTCAAGGTATTGACTGATGCGATTCTGCGTGTATGGTCTTGGATGGGAGCGAGAGGAACGCATATGACATCGGTTGATTTGCTCGACTGGCAGGGTTTCCTGTCGGCCGGAAGCCTTGTGGATATCTTCGAGACAGGGGCCGTTTCGCATCCGGAGCGCCTGTTTATCTCGGATAAGCAGATCAAACTGACCTAGGGAGAGGCGCGCAAGGCGGTTGTGGGCTTCGCTGAAACCTATGGCGACCGGCTGCGCGGGCAGGACGTTGCGATGTTCATGAGCAACGGCTCAAACTTCTTCGTTACATACCTTGGAGTATTGTTTTAGGGCGGCCGCCCGGCCCTGTTGAACGCGGCGATGCCGCGCAAATCCGGCGCCAGCCTGATGAGCAGCCTGCGTCCGGAAATGGTGTTCTCGGATCACCCGCTCGAGTTTGACGCGCGCGCGGTGCTTGTCGATCACGCGCGGATCGCGGTCTGGATCGAGGCCGCAGGCAGCCGGCCAAGCGCCTGCGGGCGCGGCGATGACCCGGCCACCTATCTCTATTCGGGCGGGACCACGGGCGTGCCCAAGCGGATCCTTTATACCCACCGCAAACTGGTCGAGGCGGGGGCACGGATGCAATGGGGCTGGCCGGTGCGCGCGGCCGAAGTGTTCCTGCCGATCGCGCCCTACAGCCATATCTATGGCTTCCTTGCGGGCATCTGCCTGCCGCTGCAATCGGGGGGGACCTCGATCGTGCCCGAGCGGTTTCACCCCGCCGACGTGCTCGACCTGATCGAGCGCGAGAAGGTGACGGTGCTGGGCGGCGGCCCGCCCGCGATCTATCAGGCGCTGATGGCCGATCCCCACCTCGACAGGCGCGATCTCAGCTCGTTGCGGGTCTGTCCGGGCGGCGGCGCGGCCTATCCGGTCGAGGTGCATCGGCGCTGGAAGGCGTTGACCGGGCTGACGATCTACGAAGGCTACGGCATGACCGAAGTCGCGCCGATCACCGTGAACACCGAGGCGCAGGGCCACCGCGCCGGTGCCGCGGGCAAGCCGGTGCCGGGCACCGAGGTCGATATCGTCGATCTGGAAACCGGGACGCGCTCCTTGCCGCGGGGCGAGGCGGGCGAAATTCGGGTGCGCGGCCCGCATATCATGCCGGGCTATTGCAACAATGCCGAGGAAACCGCCCTCGTGCTGCGCGATGGCTGGGTGCATACGGGCGATATCGGGGTGCTTGACGAGGCGGGCTTCCTGACCATCACCGACCGCAAGAAGGACGTTATCATCCACAAAGGGTTCAACGTCTTCCCGCGCGAAGTCGAAGAGGCGATCATGTCGCATCCCTCCGTTGCCGCGGTCTGCGTGGTGGGCGCCCCGGACGAGCGCGCGGGCGAGATCGTGGTGGCCTATGTCACCCTGCGCGACGGCCATGTGATCGACCAAGAGGCGCTGTGCAACGAAAGCAAGCAGTTCCTCGTGACCTACAAACTGCCGGGACGGGTCGAGTTTCTGGACGCCTTGCCGCTGACACCGGCCGGGAAAGTCGATCGCCTCGCCCTCAGGGCCCGTGCGCGCGCATCGCGGGAGACGATGAGCGCCTGACGGTTTGAAGACCCACCTGTGTTGATAGGGAGGAAACACAGACATGGCGACACGGATTCATCGCCGCACCATACTCAAAGGTATTGCCGGGGCCGCGGCGGCCAGCATGGCGGGCCTGCCCGCCCGCGCGGCCGAGACGCTCGTGCTCAATTACAACCAATGGTTCCCGAGCGGGCATTGGTCGCAGGCCGAAGGCCTCTACAAGTGGTTCGACCAGATCGCCGAAGTCACCGAGGGGCGGGTCAAGGTTCAGGCCTCGGCCAAGCCGCTGGCCCCGCCCAACCGCAATTATCAGGCGGTGATCGACGGCGTGGCCGATATCGCCTGGGGTCCGCATGGCTATACGCCGGGGGTGTTTCCGCTGACCGAGATGGTCGAGCTGCCCTTCATCACCAAGGATGCGGGCGTCTCGTCGCAGGCCTATTGGCGGCTGTGGAAGGCCCATTTCGAGCCGACCGGCATGCAGCGCGATGTCGTGACGCTGGCGATGCATGTGACCGCGGGCGGCAATATCTCGATGCGCAAGGCGCCGGTCACCTCGATGGCCGATCTCCGGGGCAAGAAGATGCGGGTGCCCACCCCGGTCGTGGGCCGGGTGCTGCAGGCGCAGGGCGTCGTGCCGGTATCGGGTTCGCTGACCGAGCTGCGCGAAATGCTCTCGCGCGGGATCGTCGACGGGACGGTGATCTCGGACGGGCTGATCACCGGCTTCAAGGTCGATGAGGATGTGCAGGGCGTGACCCGGGTGCCGGGCGGGATCTTCTCGAATTCGGCTTTCGTCATCATGAACCGGGGCAAATGGGACCAGATCAGCCCGGCAGATCAGGCCGCGATCATGGCCATCTCGGGCGAGGCGCTGTCGCATCGAATGGGCGCGCTGTGGCAGGCCAATGACCTGATCGCGGGCGAGATGTTCCGCGCGCGTCTGGGCGCGGCCTATGTCACCGCCTCCGACAGCTTCATGGCCGAAATCGCCGCGGCCTTCTCGGGCGAGCTGGACGCGTGGAAAGCGACCGCAACGGGCCTTGGCATCGACGCCGCGGCGGCGGTGGCCTTCTACAACGCCGAGATCGAAGGGCTCAGCCGGTAATGCACCCGCATGATCTGATGAAATATGCGCAGTGGCCCTTCCGCGCTCTGGCTGGCGTGGCCCTTGTGGCGCTGGTCGTGATCACCGCGGTCGATGTCATCGGCCGGGTGGTCCTGTCGCGCCCGCTGGGCTTTGCCTATGAGCTGGTCGGCCTGCTGCTGGGGGTTGCGGTCTATGCCGGGCTGATCGGCATGAACTGGACCCGCGACCACATCCGCATCGACCTGATCGAGGGCGTGCTCTGCCGCTTCCCGCGCTTCGATCGGCTGCGGGCGGGCGTGGTCTGGGGGCTGGAGGTCGTCTTCTTCACCCTCGTCGCGCTTTATGTGGCGCGGCAGGCGATGCAGATGCAGCGCTGGCACGAGACCTTCCTGTTCCTGCCGCTCGAAAAATGGATGCCGCTCGCGGTCTACGCGGGCTTCGCAGCCCTTGCAGCCCTCAGCACGGTTCTGGCCGCCGTGCCCCTGCTGAGGGCCCGCATCGAGGATTTGAAATGATCATCGGATTGGCATTTCTCGCCCTCATGGTGCTGCTGTTCCTGCGCACCCCGATTGCGGTGGCGACGGGGCTGGTCGGGCTGGCGGGGCTGGCCGCGTTTCAGGGCTGGCCCGCGGCCCTCTCGCAGGTCGGCATCATCGCTTCCGAGACGGTTCTGACCTATGAATTCGCGGTGATCCCGCTGTTCATCGTGATGGGCGCCTTCATCGCGCATTCGGGCATCGCCGAAGAGCTGTTCCGCGCCTGCTATGCGCTGGTCGGGCATTGGCGCGGCGGACTCGCGCTGTCGACCATCGTGGCCTGCGGCGGGTTCGGCGCGGTCTCGGGCTCGTCGCTGGCGACGGCGGCCACGATGTCGCGCATCGCTTACCCGCAGATGAAGCGCTATGGCTACAACACCCCCCTTGCCACCGGCGCGATTGCCGCGGGCGGCACCCTTGGCATCCTGATCCCGCCCTCGATCGCGCTGGTCTTCTACGGCATCATGACCGAGACCGATATCGGCGCGCTCTTTATGGCCGGGATCGTGCCGGGCATTCTGGGGATGTTCCTCTATGCGGCGGCGGTGCTCTGGACCGTGCTGCGCGACCCGCAGGCGGGGCCCGCGGGCCGGAAAATGACCCTGCCCGAGCGGCTCCGGGCGCTGGCGGGGGTCTGGCCGGTGGTCCTGCTGTTCGGGGTCGTGATGGGCGGGATCTATGGCGGGCTGTTTTCCCCCACCGAAAGCGCCGGGATCGGGGCCTTCGGGGCGCTGCTGATCGCGGCGCTGCGCGGGCGGCTGAGCCTGCGGATGCTTCGGACCTCGCTCAGCGACGGGATATCGACCACCGTATCGCTGATGATGATCCTGATCGGCAGCTTCCTGTTTGCCAATCTCGTCAATGTCGCGCGGGTGCCGCAAGCGCTGGTCAGCGGGATCGAGGCCATGGCCGTGCCGCCGCTGGCGGTGATCTTCCTGATCATCCTGATCTATGTGGTGCTGGGCTGTGTGCTGGAAAGCATCTCGATGATGCTTCTGACCGTGCCGGTGTTCTTCCCGCTGATCGTTTCGCTCGGCTACGACCCGATCTGGTTCGGTGTTCTGGTCGTGGTGGTGGTCGAGATTTCGCTGATCACACCGCCCATCGGGCTGAATGTCTTCATCCTCAACGCCGTGCTGCGCGATGTGCAGCTGACCGAGATCTTTCGCGGCGTGGTGCCCTTCATCGCGGCCGATGTGGCGCGGGTTCTGCTCGTGGTCTTCATCCCGGCGCTGTCACTCACCCTGCCATATCTGCTGAAATAGGAGGGCTTCATGCTCGACACCGACATTCAAACGCTGTCGCTGATTGCGGCGGATCACAAGACCAACCTGCATCGCGCGGGCACGGGCAAGCCGGTCGCGCTGCTGCATGGCTCGGGGGCGGGGGTCTCGGCCTGGGCCAACTGGCGCAAGGTCATCGCGCCGCTGTCGCAGGGGTTCGACATCATCGCCCCCGATATCGCGGGCTTTGGCGCGACCGAGCTGAAACCCGACACGCAGTATACGATCCTGCTCTGGGTCGAGCATTTCATCGGCATTCTCGACGCGCTGGGGATCGAGAAGATCTCGGTCGTGGGCAATTCCTTCGGCGGGGCGCTGGGGCTGATGACGGCGATCAACCACCCCGAGCGGATCGACCGGCTGGTGTTGCTCGGCACGCCCTGCGGACAGTTCCCGCTGACCGAGGGGCTGCGCGCGCAGGGCGAGTTTGACGGGACCCTGCCCTCGATGCGCCGGGCGATCAGCTATTTCCCCTATGATGCCTCGATCATCACCGAGGATCTGATCGCGGCGCGTTTTGAGGCCGCGACCCGCGATGGCGCGCTCGAGGCCTTCCGCAAGCTGATGCCGCCGCCCACCGGCGAGACGCCGATCGTGCGCGGCATCCCCGAAAAGCTGCTGCGCAAGGTCCCGCACAAGACCCTGATCCTGCACGGCCGCGAGGATCGCGTGGTGCCCTATGAGCGCGCGCTGGACATGCACCAATGGCTGGAAAACTCGCAGCTGCATTCCTTCGGCAAATGCGGCCACTGGGTCCAGATCGAGCGCGAGGTAGAATTCCTGAACCTTGTCAAAGACTTCCTTGGAGGTGACGCATGAGCCGCAACACGCTGGAAAAGGTGCTTTACGACCTGTCCACCTCGGGCGCGCACAAGAAGAAATTCGCCGAAGACCCCGAGACATTCCTCAGCCGCTATCAGCTTGTCGAGGACGAGCGCGCCCTGATCCGCGACTACAAGGTGCGCGCGCTGGCCGATCTGGGCGTCAACACCATGCTGACCTGGGGCTTCTGGCTGCAGGCCGGGAAATCGAACCGCGAATATCTCAAGGTCATGAAGCGCGAGGAGGCGTAATTATGGCGACGATCGTCGGGGGCTTTGTCGCCCCGCATAACCCGGTGATGTATTTCAACCCGCAAGGCGCCTCGCAAGAGCAGTCCGACGCCTGCTATGCCGCCTATGCGGCGATGGCTGAACGGATCAAGGCGCTTGAGGCCGACGCCGCCATCGTGATCGGCTGCGACCATTACATCCTCTTCGGGACCGAATGCCTGCCGCCCTATGTGATCTCGACCGGCGAGATCGAGGGGCCGGTGGACCAGTTGCCCGGCCTCAGGCGCAAGCCGCTGCCCTCGCATGGCGCGCTGGGCGAGCATATCGCCAAGGTCGGCCGTGAGACCGGCTTCGACTGGACCGTGGGCCGCGCGCTCAATGTCGATCACTCGGTCGCGGTGCCCAATCACCTGATGCTGGAGCCCACCGGCCGGGACATCCCGCTTGTGGCCGTGATGCTGGCCTGTGGTGTGGACCCCTATCTGCCGATGAAACGCGCCTGGGATCTGGGCGAGCATATCGCCGATGCGGTCGCCAGCTACCCGGGCACCGAGCGCGTGGTGGTGATCGGCTCGGGCGGCATTTCGCACCATGTCGGCGACGAGCGCATGGGCGAGGTGAACCCGGAGTTCGACCGCAGGATCCTCGATATCGTCACCCGCGGCGACAAGGCGGCGATGCTGGCGCTGAGCGATGCGGAAATCCTGCGCGAGGGCGGCAACGGCGCGATGGAGATCCGCACCTATGCCTGCGCAATGGCCGCGACCCGCGCCGCGGGCGGCCGGGTCATCGGCTATGAGCCGGTCGAGGGCTGGGTCACCGGCATGGGCTTTGCCGAACTCGAGGTGGCGGCATGATCATCGAGATCTGCGACAGCGCCGCGATCCCCGAAGGCGAGATCCGCCGCTTCGAGCCCGAAGGCTTCGCCCCGATCGCCGTGGCGCGCCACGAGGGGCGGCTCTACGTCTTCCCCGACCGCTGCCCGCATGCCGACGAAAGCCTCGCCGAGGGCTGGCTCGAGGACGGGCGCGTGGTCTGCGGCGTGCATTTCGCCGAATTCGAGCTGGACACCGGCAAGGTGCATAACCCGCCCGTCGGCTGCCCCAACCTGTCTTTCTTCAGATGCGAGGACCGCGACGGCAAGGTCTTCGCCACCCTCACCGGAGGACCCGAATATGTGTGACACAGGATGCGCCGGAAACGCCGGCCGCCCGAACATGGCCCCGGTCTATCCCAAGGCCGGACGCTATCCCGACTATGCCCGGCTGGTGGATCGCAACCGCGCGCAGGTCGACCGCCGCGTCTTCGTGGACGAGGGCGTCTATCAGGCCGAACTGCAGCAGATCTTCGCCCGATCGTGGCTGTTTCTGGCGCATGAGAGCCAGATCCCGAACCCGGGCGATTTCATCCGCACCTCGATGGGCGAAGATGACGTGATCGTGGTGCGCCAGCGGGACCGGACGGTCCGGGCCTTCCTCAATTCCTGCCCGCACCGGGGCAACCGGGTCTGCATGGTCGATGCCGGCAGCAAGGCGCGCGGCTTCATCTGCAACTATCACGGCTGGTCCTTCGGGATCGACGGCGGCCTGCGCGGCACCGATGGCAAGGTCTATGAGAAGGACGAAACCTTCGAGAAGGCGCAGATCGGCCTGACCCCCGTCGCGCAGGTGGACAGCTACAAGGGCCTGATCTTCGGCACGTTCGATCCGAATGCCCCCTCGCTGCTGGAGTTCTTCGGGCCCTTCACCTTCTATCTCGATATCATGCTCGACAACGATGAGGGCGGGACCGAATTCATCGGCGGCGCGATCAAATCCGAGATCGACTGCAACTGGAAATTCCCGGCCGAGAATTTCGTCGGCGACATCCTGCATGCGTTCTGGACCCATCAGTCCGGCGCGCAGGCGATCCTTGGCGGCGGTGTCGATCTTGGCAAACGCTATGACGAGCTGGCGTTTCAGGCCTCGGTCTATGGCCATGGCATCGAAACCAACCTCGACAAGGTCGGCAACACCCGCACGCTGGGCTATCCCGAGCTGGTCGATTACGTCTTCGACCTGTCGGAACGCGCCCGCGACCGGCTGGGCGATCTGCGCTCGCGGGCGATCGGGGCGATTTCGTCCTGCACCATCTTCCCGAATTTCTCCTTCCTGCCGGGGCAGAACACCTTCCGCGTCTGGCACCCGCGCGGGCCGGGCAAGATCGAGCTGGTGGTCTGGACGCTGGTCAACAAGAACGCCCCCGATCACATCAAGGAGCTGTATCGCAAGGGCGTGATGATGACCTTCTCTCCGGGCGGGGTCTTCGAGATGGATGACGGCGAGAACTGGGAATATTCGACCCGCGTCAATCAGGGCTTCGTCACGCGTCAGCAACCGCTGCATTACGCGCTGGGACTGCAAAGCGCCGATCTGGACCGCGATCTGCCCGGGCATATTCACAAGGGCTCGCTCAACGATGCCAATCAGCGGCTGTTCTACACCCGCTGGGCGGAATTCATGGAACATGACAACTGGACCGATCTGCAGAACGGTGAAACCGCGCCGCCGCAGAAAACGGCCAGCGCGGCGGAGTGAGGACATGCTGGATCTGCTCGATATTTCCAAACCCTTCGCCGATCTCGACGCGCCCGTCGATCTGGAGACCGAACGCGCGATCACCCGCTGGCTGCATGCCGAGGTGCGCCTGCTCGACGCCGAGCGCTATCAGGAATGGCTGACGCGCTGCATCGACCCGGACATCCGCTATTGGATGCCCGATATGGAAACGCGCCGGCGCGACGATCCGCGCGGCATGTTCGCCTATGGCGAGGCGGCCTATTTCGACGACAGCTGGAAGGAACTCGAAATCCGCGTGAAGCGCTATAACGAGCCCTCGGCCTGGGCCGACAACCCGCAGACGCGGCATCTGCATCAGATCTCGAATATCGAGGTGAATGCGACCGAGGATCCCACGCTTTTTGCGGTGCATTCGGTCTTTACCAATGTGCGCAACCGCAACGAGGCGGATCAGGATATCGTCCATGGCCGCCGCGAGGATGTGCTGCGCGCGGGGCCGGGCGGCTATCGCCTGCTGCGCCGCCGGGTGTTCATCGTGCAGAACGTCCTGCTGTCGAAAAACCTCAATACGTTCTTCTGATGGTGGGGGTCTGATGGGACGGCTGGAGGGATATTCCGCCTTGGTCACGGGCGGCGGCAAGGGCATCGGCCGCGCCGTGGTCGATCGCTTCGTGGCCGAAGGGGCGCGGGTGGTCGTGCTTGTGCGCTCAGGCAGCGACGCCGAGGCGCTGGCGGCGCAGCATGGCGACCGCGTTGCCTGCGTGACCGGCGATGTGCGCAACTGGCAAGACAATGTCGCGGCCGTGGAGATGGCCGAGACGCGATTTGGCAAGCTCGATGTGCTGGTGCCCAACGCCGGGGTCTATGATTTTTCGGACCCGTTCGAGAGCCTCGCGGGCGAGGATCTGGCGACGCGCTATCGCCAGCTCTTCGATGTCAATGTGCTGGGCTATCTGCTGGCCACCCGCGCGGCGCTCGGGGCGCTGCGCGCAAGCCGGGGCAGCATCATCTATACGCTGTCGTCCTCGTCGTTCTTTGCGGGCGGCGGCGGCGCGCTCTATGTCAGCTCGAAACATGCGCTGGTCGGGACGGTGAAACAACTCGCCTATGAGCTGGCCCCCGAGATCCGCGTGAATGCCGTGGCGCCGGGGGGCACGCGCACCGGGCTTGGCGGTCTGCCGGGCGATACCCGCGCGCTGGCCGATCTGGCGGGCTTCGAGGACATGGTCGCGCGCAACGTGCCGCTCGGGTTTCTCTCGGAGCCCGAGGACCACGCCGGCCTTTATGTGACGCTGGCCGCGCGCGAGGAGAGCCGCTTTGTCACCAGCGAGATCATCCGCTCTGACGGCGGGATCGAAGTGCGCGGACGGCGCAGAAAGACAAGCTCATGACCGCACGCGAACAGATCGAGGCGCTGAAAGCGCGGCTGCGCCTGCCGGTGATTGCGGCGCCGATGTTTCTGGTCTCGGGGCCCGAGTTGGTGATCGCGGCGGCGCGCGCGGGCATCATGGGGGCGTTTCCCGGCCCGAACGGGCGCACCATCGCCGACCTGCGCGACTGGTTCGAGACCATTCACGCGGCCCTTGGGCCCGCGCAGCTGCCCTTCGCCTTCAACATGATCACCCATTCGAGCTATGGCCGCTTCGACGAGGAACTGGCTCTGGTGGCGCGCTTCAAGCCCGAGATCGTCATCACCGCGCTGGGCGGGCCGCACCGGGTCAGTGACGTGGTGCATGGCTATGGCGGGCTGGTCTTTGCCGATGTGGGCAGCCCGACCTATGCCCGCAAGGCGATCGAGAAGGGCGCGGACGGGCTGGTTCTGGTCTGCGCGGGCGCGGGCGGCCATACCGGAACCTATGCCATGGCGCCCTTCCTCGATGAGGTGCGCCGCTTCTTCGACGGGCCGATTGCGGTCGGCGGCGGGATTTCCACCGGCGAGGCCGTGCTGGCCGTCGAGATGCTCGGCGCCGATTTCGCCTATATCGGCACGCGCTTTCTGGGCGCGAGCGAAACCCTGATCGGCGACGGCTATCGCCAGATGGTGATCGACAGCGGGATCGAGGATCTGATCGCCTCGAAGGCCATCACCGGCGCCTTGGGCAACTGGATGAAGGCCTCGGTCGCGGCCGCCGGTCTCGATCTCGAGGCGATGAAGGCCGAGGCCAGGATCGACTTCTCGGGCGACATGCACTCGGGCGCGAAGGCGTGGAAAACCGTCTGGAGCGCGGGGCAGGGCGTGGGCCAGATCCACGCGATCACCCCCCTGGCGCAGATCGTCGAGGATCTGGCCGCGGGATATGAGGCGGCGGGCCGCAGGCTGGCCGCGCGTTTTGTCAAACCGGAGGAGCCGGCATGAGCTTGCAACAGATCGCAGAGGCCCTGCGCGCCGCCGAGGCCAGCGCGACGCCGATCCCCGCCATTCGCGCGCATCTGCGCAGCGGCGAAGACGCCTATGCCATTCAGGAACTCAACACCACGGCGCGTCTGGCCGCCGGCGGGCGTCTGGTCGGGCGCAAGATCGGGCTGACCAACCCGGCCGTTCAGGCGCAGCTGGGCGTCGATCAGCCCGATTACGGCATGTTGTTTGCCGATATGGACCTGCCCCATGGCGCGGTTCTGCCATGGTCGGAGGGCGCGCAGTGGAAGGCCGAGGCCGAGCTTGCCTTCGTCATCGGCCGCGATCTGACGCAGCCCGATTGCACCATGGCCGAGGCGATGCGCGCGGTCGAATATGTGGTGCCCGCGCTCGAGATCGTGGGCTCGCGGATTGCCGGTTGGGATATCCGCTTCCTCGACACGGTCGCCGATAATGCCTCCTCGGCCTTCTTCACGCTGGGGCCATCGGCGCGCCGCCTGATCGACGCCGATCTGCTGAACTGCCGGATGGAGATGCGCGCG
Organism: Sphingomonadales bacterium; assembly: GCA_014763785.1. Classification (GTDB taxonomy): domain Bacteria; phylum Pseudomonadota; class Alphaproteobacteria; order Rhodobacterales; family Rhodobacteraceae; genus Rhodobacter. Next base: position 25,244 of record JACXUS010000007.1, read on the forward strand.
GGCGCCGAGGTAGTCTCGCAGGGGGAGGGCCGCGCCTGTCTCGGCTCGCCGCTGAACGCGCTCTTGTGGCTGGCGCGAACCATGGCCCGCGCGGGCCGCCCGCTGGCCGAGGGGGATGTGGTGCTGTCGGGCGCTTTGGGGCCGATGGTCACCGCCAGCCCCGGCGCGCGCTTCACCGCCGAGATCGAAGGATTTGGCGAAACTGCCATCGGATTTGGAGACTGACATGGACAAGGTCAAATGCGCGATCATCGGATCGGGCAATATCGGGTCGGATCTGATGATCAAGATCATGCGCACCTCGGAGGTTCTGACGATGGGCGCCATGGTCGGGATCGACCCCGCATCGGACGGCCTGACGCGCGCGGCGCGGATGGGGGTTGCGACCACACATGAGGGGCTTGCCGGGCTGCGCGCCTTGCCCGATTACAAAGATATCCGCATCGTCTTCGATGCGACCTCGGCGGGCGCGCATAAACGCCATTCCGAGGCGCTGATCGCGGATGGCAAGCAGGTGATCGACCTGACCCCCGCGGCCATCGGCCCCTTCGTCATTCCCGCGGTCAATATCGACGCGCATCCCGGCGCGATGAACGTCAATATTGTGACCTGCGGCGGGCAGGCGACGATCCCGATGGTGGCGGCGGTCAACCGCGTCAGGCCGGTGCATTACGGCGAGATCGTCGCCTCGATCTCGTCGAAATCGGCAGGCCCAGGCACGCGCGCCAATATCGACGAATTCACCGAAACCACCGCCCATGCCATCGAGCAGGTCGGCGGCGCCGGGATGGGCCGCGCGATCATCATCCTGAACCCCGCCGAGCCGCCGATGATCATGCGCGACACGGTCTATTGCCTGTGCGACGAGGCCGACCCGGAAGCGATCCGCGCCTCGATCGCCGAGATGGTGCGCGAGGTGCAGGGCTATGTGCCGGGCTATCGGCTGAAACAGGCCGTGCAATTCGAGCATATCGGCGCCAACGCGCCCCTGCATATCCCCGAGATGGGCCGAGATTTCACCGGGCTCAAGGTCTCGATCTTCCTCGAGGTCGAGGGCGCGGCGCATTACCTGCCCGCCTATGCCGGCAATCTCGACATCATGACGAGCGCCGCACTGCGCACCGCCGAGCGGCTCGCCATCAAACGCAACTGGGTCAAGGAGGCCGCGTGATGCCCAAGCTTTATGTTCAGGACGTCACGCTGCGCGATGGCATGCATGCGATGCGCCACCAATATGACCTCGGTCAGGTCCGTGCGATCGCGCAGGCGCTCGATGAGGCCGGGGTGGATGCGATCGAGGTGACCCATGGCGATGGCGTTGCGGGCTCGACGATCAACTACGGTTTTGGCCGGCACACCGATACCGCATGGATCGCCGAGGCGGCCAAGGTGATCCGCTCGGCCCGCCTGACCTGCCTGCTGGTGCCCGGCATCGGGACCTTGCAGGACCTGCGCCGCGCGCATGAGGCGGGCGTGACCTCGGTGCGCGTCGCCACCCATTGCACCGAGGCCGATGTGGCCGCCCAGCATATCGCCGCGGCGAAAGAGATGGGGATGGATGTCTCGGGCTTTCTGATGATGGCGCATCGGGTCGCGCCCGCGACGCTGGCCGAACAGGCCCGGCTGATGGAAAGCTATGGCGCCGATTGCGTCTATTGCACCGACAGCGCCGGGCGGCTGACCATGGCCGATGTGGCCGCGCGGTTCGAGGCCTATCGCGAGGCGCTGGGCCCCGCGACGCAGCTTGGTGCGCATATGCATGAAAACCTGTCGCTGAGCGTGGCCAATTCGGTCGTGGCGGTCGAGCATGGCGCGACCCGCGTCGATGCCTCGCTGGCGGGGATGGGCGCGGGCGCGGGCAATACGCCGATCGAGGCCTTCGTGGCGGTCGCGAACCTTTATGGCTGGGAGCACGGCTGCGATCTGTTCAAGCTGCAGGATGCGGCCGATGATCTGGTGCGCCCGCTGCAGGACCGCCCCGTCCGCGTCGACCGCGAGACGCTTTCGATCGGCTATGCCGGGGTCTATTCGTCCTTCCTGCGCCATGCCGAGACCGCCGCGCGCCTCTATGGGCTCGATACCCGCGACATCCTGATGGAGCTGGGGCGGCGCGGCATGGTCGGCGGTCAGGAGGATATGATCGTCGATGTGGCGCTCGACATGGTCAAGGCGCTTGAGGCCGCGCAATGACCGCCCTAGCGCGTCTGTCCGGCCTGCCCCGCGGTCATCGTGAGGGCCTTTTCCAGGAATTCCTCCTGACTCATCGGGTCGAGCGAGCTGTGCAGGATGGAATCCCCCATGATCAGGCAATAGGCGAGATAGGCGCGTTTGCGCGCTTCCTCGGGCGCATAGCCCATGTCGCGAAACAGCTTCGAGATATAGTCGAAGCGAATCTCGTCGACCTCGGCCACCGCCTTGCGCGGCATCTCCACCCGACGCGCCCAGTCCCGGATCGAGGTCTCGATCTGCGCGAAAGCGGGCGAATTCTTGCGCCGCGGCAACGAGAACAGGCTGGTCAGCCGCGCGCGGGGATCGTCGCCGGCAATCGAGATCGAGCGGATGACATTCAGCGTCATCTTCTTGCGCCAATGCCCCAGCATCGCGCCCAGAAGCGCGCTGCGGGTCTTGAAATGCCAGTAAAAGCTGCCTTTCGTGACCCCCAGCCGGTCGCACAGCGTGTCGATCTTGATGCCGCGGACATTCTCGTTGACCAGAATCTGCAGCGCCTCCTGCACCCAGTCCTGCTCGTTCAGCGGACTGTCCTTGTGACGGCTGGTGGGGCGGCGTTTCGTCTGGGTCTTGGCAGGTTCGGACACGGGATGCTCTCCTTCGCTCGACAGTACCTTAGAGCATTGACTGGCCGATATTAAGAGGGACAAATCCATGGAAACCGTTGTGATCGTCGGTGCCGGACAGGCGGGGGCGGCGGCTGCGCTGTCGCTGCGCGACTTCGGCTTTGCGGGCGCTATCGAGGTGATCGGCCAAGAGCCCGATCCGCCCTATGAGCGCCCCGAACTGTCCAAGGGCTACCTTGCCGAAACCGTGCCCTTCGGGGCGCTGGTCGCGCTTGCCCCCGAGAAGGCCGAGGCGCTGGGCATCACGCTGCGGCTGTTTTGCGACGTGCGCGAGATCGACCGGGCGGGGGCGCGGCTGCGCACGGATAGCGGCTGGACCCGCTATGACCATCTCATTCTGGCGACCGGAGGGCAGCCGCGTCGCCTGCCCCTGCCCGAGGCGCTGGCGCGCAAGGCCTGTGCCATCCGCACCCGCGCGGATGCCGATCAGATCCGGGCCCGGTTGCGACAGGCGGCCTCGGTGGTGGTGATCGGCGGCGGTTGGCTCGGCACCGAACTGGCGTTGACCGCGCGGTCGTTCGGGGCGCAGGTCGATCTGATCGAGACCGCGCCGCGGCTTTGTGCCCGGGTGGCGCCGGTCTGGCTGTCGGACCGGCTGGCCGAGATCCAGACCGCGGCCGGGGTCCGGCTGCATCTCGGGCAGGTGCCCGGCTTCGAGGCGCAGGGGGCGATCCGTCTTGGCCCCGCGCGTCTGCAGCCCGATCTGATCGTCGAAGCGGTCGGGATGATCGCCCATGACGGTCTGGCCCGCGCGGCCGGGCTGGACTGTGACGATGGCATCCTTGTGGACAGCCACAATCTGACGGCGGACCCGGCGATCTTTGCGATTGGCGATTGCGCCAAGGTGGCGGGCGAGGCACGCTGCGAAAGCTGGCAATATGCCAATCACTCGGCCCGGGTCGCGGCGGCCCGGATCACCGCCCGGCCACGGCCAAAGCCGGAGCCGCGCTGGTTCTGGAGCGTGCAGGGCGCGTCCCGCGTGCAGATGCTGGGCGAGTGTCCCGAGGGCGCCGTCCAGATCGTGCGCCAGATCGGCCGCGGGCAGAGCTGCCTGTTCCTGTCGGGGGCGATGCTGGTGGGCTGCGTCGCCATCGACACGCCCCGCGACATCGCCGAGGCGCGCAAGGTGATGGCCTCGCGCCGGGCGCTCGATCTCGACCGGATCCGCGATCTGAAGGTGCCGCTCTCGCAGGCGCTGCTGGATGTGCGCGAGGCAGTGGCCAATTATCCGGCCTGACGAGGCCGCAGCGCCGTGCCCGGCCGGAGGCCGCCGGGCCGCCCTGTCCGCCGCCCGGCGTAGAAAAAGGCCGCGCAGGTTGCCCTGCGCGGCCTTTTCATCTGCGGCTCGAGTGCCTCAGCCCTGACGGGCCTTGAAGCGCTTCTGCGTCTTGTTGATCACATAGACGCGGCCCTTGCGGCGCACGATCTGGCAATCGCGATGACGCTGCTTGAGCGAGCGGAGCGAGTTACGGACCTTCATGGGTCATCTCCTTGTCGCGGCGCGCGTGCGCCTTGAAACTTGTGTCCCCTTGCGGGGACGGCGAAAATGGTGGGCGGTACTGGGATCGAACCAGTGGCCACTACGATGTCAACGTAGTGCTCTACCGCTGAGCTAACCGCCCACACCCGGGTGATTCTGCGCCAAGTCCCTTCCGGTAAAAGAAAGGACGCGGGCGAACCGCGTCGGTCTGCGGGTCTATAAAAGGAGTCGGAGCGGCTTTCAAGAGGCTTTTGGCAGGAAAAGAAATCGGTGTATCCTTCGGGAAATGCAAGGAGAGACGATGCAAGACACGCCCCCGTTCCGGCTGCGGATGCCCCGCCTGCAGACGAGCGCGGTGATCTTTGCCTCGCCGCATTCCGGGCGGCGCTATCCGGCGCAGATGCTGGGGCGCAGCCTGCTGGATCCCTTGCGGCTGCGCTCCTCCGAGGATGCCTATGTCGATCGCCTGCTGGCATCTGCGCCGCAGGCCGGCGCGCCCTTGCTCAGCGCGCTGCTGCCGCGGGCCTGGGTCGATCTGAACCGCGCCGAGGACGAGCTCGACCCCGCGCTGATCGAGGGGTTGCGCGGCTATCGGCCCAGCCCCCGGGTTGCGGCGGGGCTGGGGGTGATTCCCCGCGTCGTGTCCGGCGGGCGGGCGATCTATGCGGGCAAGATCGAGCGCGCCGAGGCCGAAGAACGTCTGGCGCTGGTCTGGCGGCCCTATCATGACGCGCTCGCGCGGCTGATGACCATGACGCGCGCGCGATTCGGCCGGGCGATCCTGATCGACGTGCATTCGATGCCGTCCGAATCCTTGCAGGGCCTTGGGCCCACGCGCCCCGATGTCGTGCTGGGCGACCGCTTTGGTGCCTCGGCCGGGGCCGATGTGGTTGCAGGGATCGCGGCGGTGCTCGAGGCCGAGGGCCTGCGGGTGGCGCGCAACACCCCCTTCGCCGGCGCCTATATCGCCGAGCGGCATGGCCGGCCGATGCTGGGCAGCCATGTCGTGCAGATGGAGATCGACCGCGCGCTGTATCTCGACGAGGCGCGTGTCCGCCCCAGTGCCGATTTCGACGCTTTCGCCGCGCTGATGGCGCGGGTGTTAGCGGCGCTGGCCGATCTGGGGCGGCCCGAAAACGGCCGTCTGGCCGCGGAATAGGGCTCAGGCGGCGCGGCTGCCCTGCGCCTCGCGCAGCCATTTCGAGATGTTGCGCACCAGATGTTCCGATTTCGGCAGGAATTGCGCCTCGAACACCGATTGCGCCTGTGCCATGTCGCCCCGTTCGATTGCGGCAACGACCTCGCCTGCGAGCTGGTGGAACTCGGCGTGGATGCGGCTGACGACGCGGTGCGGGACGCCGGCGGCATAGGCGCCGCCGCGCTTCGGGTCGTCCAGCCATTGGCCAAAGGCGCAGCAATCGCAGCGGCTGGCCTCGGCCGCGGTGATCTGTGCGCGCCGGGTCAGCATCGCGGTCTTGAGCCGCAGTTTCCAGGCGCCGTGCTGGCCGATGGCATCATGAAGGGAAGAGGCGAGATCTTGTTGGGTCATCTGTCTATGTCCTTGAAAACGTCGCATCTATTTCCCTGAATGTGTCAAGGAAGCGTTAATATGACAGGTCTGTAACGGGATTATTTGGGCTTGGTAAATCCGCGGCCCGTGCCGATGGCCTGCGCGCCAAATCGTGCGCGGATCGCATCGACCGCGCGTTCGGCCCCGGCGCGGCGCCCGGCCTGCGGGTCCAGCAGATCGCCCACCGGATCGCGCCCGTCCGATTGCGTCAGGTCGGTATAGCCGACCCCGATCAGCCGGAACGGCCCGCGCTCGGGCAGGGCGGCGAGCATCCGCTGCCCCTCGCGAAAGAGCGTGTCCGCCAGCTGGCTCGGCTCCTCCAGCCGGTGTTGCCGCGAGAGCGCCGAGAAATCCGCGCGCCGCAGCTTCAGCACCACGGTGCGCCCCATCAGCCCCTTGGCCTTCATCCGCGCGGCCGATTTCTCGGCCATCGTCCAGAGCCAGCGATCCAGCGCCTCGGGCTCGGCGATGTCCTTGTCGAAGGTGGTTTCGTTGCTGACCGATTTCATCGGCTCGTTCGGGGTGACGCGGCGGGCATCCTCGCCCCGCGCCAGATGCCACAGGCGCGCCCCCGAGGGGCCAAAGCGGCGGATCATCTCCTCGCGCGCAAGCCGCCGGATATCGGCGAGCGTCCGCAGCCCCGCGCGCCCCAGTTCCGCCCGCGTCGCGGCGCCAACCCCCCACAGGATCGTCACCGGCTGATCGCGCAGGAAGGCATCCGTATCGGCCCGGCCGATCACCGAAAACCCCCGCGGCTTGTCGAGGTCCGAGGCGATCTTGGCCAGAAACTTGTTATGCGACAGCCCGACCGAGACGGTGACGCCGACCTGCTCCTCGATCTCGCGCGCCAGCCGCGCCATCTGCACCGCGGGCGGCGCGTGATGCAGCCGCGCGGTGCCGGTCAGATCCAGAAACGCCTCGTCAAGGCTGAGCGGCTCGACCAGCGGCGTCAGCGCCTGCATCCGGCCCCGGATCTCGCGCGAGACGGCGGCGTAATGGTCCATCCGCGGGCGGATCACCACGGCCTCGGGGCAGAGCTTCATCGCCTGAAACATCGGCATCGCCGAGCGCACGCCCGAGATGCGCGCGACATAGCAACAGGTGGACACCACCCCGCGCGTGCCGCCGCCGATGATCACCGGCTTGGACGCCAGCGCCGGATCGTCGCGCTTCTCGACCGAGGCATAGAAGCTGTCGCAATCCAGATGCGCGATGCTCAGATCGAACAGCTCGGGATGCGCCAGCACGCGCGGGCGCCCACAGCGCGGGCAGCGCGGCGGGGCATGGTCGAAACTCGCAAGACAATCGCGGCAGAGGGCGGGCATGATCGCGATGATACCGCGGCGCGGGCGGCGCGCGAAAGCCCCTCTGGTGCGGCCCCGCCCCGCATGCTAGCCCGTCGCCATGCTTGCGATCTTTCTCAAGGTGCTGCCCTTCTTCGGCCTGATCGGGCTTGGCTGGTTCGCCGGTCGGACCCGGGTTTTCCCGGCCGAGGCGACCGCGTGGCTGACGAAATTCGTCTTCTACTTCGCGCTGTCTGCGATGCTGTTTCGGTTCACCGCGACGCTGGATCTGGGGGCGCTGTTCGATCCGGCCTTCGTCGCGGCCTATCTGATCGGCTCGGGCGTGGTCTGGGCTCTGGGCTTTGCCATCGCCCGCGCGCGTGGCCGACCGCTGGCCGAGGCCGCGATGGAGGCCCATACCGCGATGACCGGCAATACCGGCTTTCTGGGCGTGCCGATGCTGGTCGTGCTGCTGGGCGAGCGGGCCGTGGGTCCGGTGCTAATGGTGCTGGCGATCGACATGGTGGTGTTTTCCGCGCTGATCACCGGGCTGATCACGGCGGCGCGGCAGGGGCGGGTGG